>NZ_JAUBUG010000112.1:0-13464 GCF_036705345.1 Microcoleus sp. B3-D2 | reverse complement strand
GTCGCTTTTATCAACAAGGTATGCGGGCTGCAACGCTGATGCGGTCTATCTCCTAGGCCTCTTTGTCACCCCCCCAGCTCACCAACAGCAAAAATCAGTGGTTAAAGCGGCGAAGAGCGATCGAACTTTAGCCAAGGCGAGAACCAAGCGAACTGCCGATAATTTACCAGTACATAGCTTCCAAACTTTATTAGCAGATTTGGGTACGATCGCCCACAATGAAATTATGGCAACTATGGAGGGTGCAAGTTGGGTTTTCGATAAGATTACTCAACCAACAATCGTGCAACAAAAAGCTTTGGATTTACTCGGCGTTTCTCTGATTTGTACCCAGTAAAACCGGAGCCAAAAATCTTTCAAAGGTAAGCTGTACATACTCAGGAGCCTTTGTCAATGGGGGAACTTCAGTTTAAAAAATTGGTTTACTAAGTGTTGCTACTGTACCTCTTAACATCGGGAACCGCTGTAAGTTTTTTTGAAGATGCGATCGCAGTTGCACCTCAAAACGATTAGTTACGATGTGTTTGCTTTTTTACTTTTTACTTGTGAGCACCCATAATTCACAAGAAACTTTTAAATTTCAACCATATAATACTTCTTCTACAGGCGGCGTGGCGTCTGTGGGATCGAACTGTTTGATTTTCAAAGCTTGCAGCAAAAACAGCCAGATATAAAGCGGATTCAAAAAAACATACCGCTGCCAGAGGCGCTTGGGTTCCTTAATCATCCGAAACAGCCATTCCAAACCTATCTTAGATAAAAATTCAGGAGATTTAGCCAAATTACCCGCATGAAAATCGTAAGCAGCACCTACAGCAATCAAGGGCATTGATAAGTCGTCCCGGTATTCGTAAGCCCAGACTTCTTGCCGGGGACACCCCAAACCGACAAAAGTAATTGCTGCACCGCTGTTGCGAATTTGCTGTGCAATTTCTTGTTTCTCTTGGGGCGAAACGTGCCTAAATTTAGAAGGCTGAGTTCCAGCAATAATTAACTTGGGAAAACGCTGGCAGAGATTGCGAGATAAAGCTTCCAGTACAGAAGCTTGAGAGCCGTACAAATAGATAGGTAATCCTTCTTCTGCCGCACGTTCGCAGATTTGTAACATAGCATTCGGCCCGCAAACTCGATCGGGCAATTCCGTATGGTATAGCCAATTTAACGCCCACCTGACCGGCTGTCCGTCTGGCAATACTAAGTCAATGTGATTGATCCGATAGCGATGAGTGCTGTCGAGAACGCCAGTCATTACCCCGTGAACCGCTAGAGCCGAAACTGACATTGGTTTTCCGGCGCTGGCTGCAGCAATAATTTTGCTCACCGCCGCTTCATAATTAACGGCATTTACTAATATGCCGAGTACATTCTTTTTCCCTTTATCAATCATGGAACACCTCTTTAAGCCAACGCTCGCAGTTACACTCATAAATCTCCCCTAAGATTTGTTTAACGTGGTATTCAATCGTTTACCAAAATTCCCAGCACATTTTTTTTGTACCCCTCAATTATCTGAGTCTTCTTTCAGCCAACGCTCGCGGTTACATTCATAAATCTCCTGTAATATTTGTTTAACGTTATATTTCATTTTCCAGTTAGGATAGTGACTGGAAAATTTTGAATTGTCGCTAATCCACCAAATGTGATCGCCCATGCGATTCCCTTCAGCATAACTCCAATTAAACTTGCGTTCCGCAATTGCCTCGCACATCTGGATAGCTTCTAACATCGAACAATTGCTGTACCTGCCTCCTCCTGTATTATAAACTTGGGCGCTTTTGGGAGCTTTATAAAATTCATAAAATGCCGAAATTAAATCCGCGCTGTGAATGTTATCGCGGACTTGCTTGCCTTTGTAGCCAAACACGGTGTAAGGAGTTCCCGTCACGGCACACTTCATCAAGTAGGCGAGGAAGCCGTGCAATTGAGCTCCAGAGTGATTGGGACCCGTCAAACAGCCGCCGCGAAAACAAGCGGTGTTCATATTAAAATATCGACCGTATTCTTGAACTAAAACGTCAGCAGCTACCTTAGAAGCACCAAACAAACTGTGCAGGCACTGGTCGATTGACATATCTTCCCGAATGCCACCTTCGTAAGTATGCCCGGGTTCAATTTCCCACCTGTGTTCTAATTCAATTAAAGGCAAACTGTTAGGCGTATCGCCGTATACTTTATTGGTAGAAGTGAAAATGAAAACCGCTTTAGGACAGTACAAGCGAGTTACTTCTAGAAGATTTAGAGTGCCGTTGGCATTGACGGTAAAGTCTATTTTCGGAGCACGGGAAGCCCAATCATGGCTGGGCTGGGCTGCTGTGTGAATTACTAATTCGATCGACTCGCCGTACCGCTGAAAGATATTGGTAATCGCTTCATAGTCGCGAATGTCCACATCTAAGTGATAATACTTGGTACCCAAAGACTTTTCGAGCAGTTGGCGGTTCCAGTTTGTAGAACCATCAGCACCAAAAAAGAACTGGCGCATATTATTGTCGATGCCAACTATATCTAAGCCTTGTTTGGCAAAGAACTTACACGCCTCAGAGCCAATTAAACCTGCCGAGCCAGTAATGATTGCAACGCCCACGTTTCACCGCCTGAAAAAATATAGTTTTCTTTGTTTTGCCTGATCGAACCCATCAGAAGTTATCCTGATTTTCGATAGACTATATCTTCGCACAATTGAGCAAAGAAATCTTCGCACAATTGAGCAAAGAATTCGCCTTTAACATCCCAATCATATACTTCCCGGACGTGATTGCGACCTGCTTCACCCAAGCGCGATCGCAACTCTGCATCGCCGGCTAAATTAGTGATCGCCTCAGCTAGACCCTGCACTGCCTGTTCTGGATTGTAACCAGGTACTTTTACCCCCGTTTGCGCCGTCACTTGAGTAGCAGGCCCTCCCAGATCCAAGCAGATGATGGGACGCCCCGCAGCCATCCCCTCCAAGCAAGTCCAGCCACCTGAATCGTGCAAGCTAGGGTGAATAAGTACATGAGACTCCCCTAGCTTACTCAAAGTTTCCTCGCGTGGCAGCCTCCCCCACAACTTAACTTGAGAAGCAATGCCCAAGTCTTGCGCTAAAGACTGAAGGCGAGCCCGTTCCGGGCCATCCCCCAGCAGCCAATATTCGGCATTCGGCAAGTTAGCTTGGGCAAAAGCCCGTACCGCCAGGTGATAGCCTTTCCAGTGCAGCAACCGCCCCATACTGATGAACCTGATCGGCGAATCCCCTGGCATTTTGCACTCTCCCAGCCGCGCCATCTCTGCCTTTGACAGACCGGCTTCAGAAAGCACCTGCACCTTTTTAGCCCCCATCGCCCGCACCCGCTTAGCGGTGTCCTCCGTCGTCGCCAAAGCTAAGACGCTTCTCCGAGCCGTCATCCTGGCAAAGGGATCTCTCTCACCCAGGCGCTGCCCCCAGTCTCGCGCTGTTTCGTAAAGTTTTGCCTTAAAGCTAAAATCTTCCCAAAAAGGTTTAGGGGCTGCTTCGCCACCGCCCACAGGCCCCCAAATAAAAGGAATAGGCAGCAGCGAGATGAAACTGGGCGACCAAAATTTAACGTAGGTGACGTGGCGGGCGATGTCGAAATTAATTTGGCGGTGGAGCTGGCGCGCCTCTAAATAAGCCAAAATTTGCCACAGGTAATAGTGCAATTGCAGCCCTCCCTGTCTACCTTTAAAGTTTTCGCTCCAGCCGAAAGGCTCAATATAGACAAAGTGCAGGTTAGGGTTCGGGTTCGCGGCGAGGAAAGCTTCAATAGCGGTACGGTAAAAGGTGCGAGTTAGTACCCAAACTTCTTGATGTTTGGCGGCTTCTACCACCGCATTCCAGCCCACTCCTTCCTCAGATCCTTGTCCGGGTTCGCAGGCAAAGGCAGATAAAAGAATTTTCATCAACTTTTCTCCAATACTAGCGACGTCACATCTGCTATTAATTTGGCCGCCTTTTCCGGTGTATGTTCAGCGATCAGTTGCTGGGATTTTTGGCCCATCATCACTAACTTTTCGGGGCAATCAATCAAGTCCCGCATCGCGTTTGCCATACCTTCCGACTCATAGGGATCAAAAATATAACCATTTTCACCTTCAACGATCATTTCGCAAGCCCCAGCCCATTTTGAACACAAAATCGGCTTACCAAATGCCATCGCTTCTAGCACCACCATTCCCCAAGTATCTTCTAACGTAGGAAAAACAAACACATCAGCTTCTAGAAAATAAGATCCCAAGTATCCGTATTCTATCCACCCTGTCCAAACAATTTGTTTTTCTAAACCCCATTCTTTTGTAAGTGCTTCTAGTTCCGGTCGCTGTTCTCCGTCTCCAACGATAATGACTGTGTAATTCGAGTATCCCTGGCTTTGCAAAATTGTGCAAGCTTCTAAGAGATTCTTAATCCCTTTGCGAGAAATTACTTGACCGACGCACAGAAAAATTGGGTGGGGAAATGAGAAGGATACAGACTTATTATTTTCTAACTTTTGTACCAAAGCTTTAGCATCAGGAACCATGTAAGGTCTAGCAAAGATATTACTTTCTGCCGCCCCAATCACTTCTACCAAATATTCTTTACCTCGGCGACTATTAGAAACAAAAGTATCAGCAAATTTCCCCATCCAGCGTCGAATAGTCGAGCGCACCTTAGAATCTCGAAAGTCTACATTCGGGGAACTACTTTCATAAACTAAAACCAGTCGCCATTTCCCTAGAGGCTTAAATATTATAGCTACCAATGTCCAGATCGAAAATCCACTAGCAAAAATGACCTGGGGCTTGAATTTCAAAAGAGGAAAAATAATCCCCGGAGTAGCCTTAATATAACCACGACTGTACCCAGTTTCTATTTTTTGGGTGGTGATGAATTCAGTATCTCCCACAACTTCGACTACTTCTGTACCAGGAGCTTCCGGATCGTAGCGAGGCCAGAGGCGACCTGTATAAAAAATCGTGTTTGGAATTAGTTTTTTGAGTTCATGTAAAACCGGCGGCCAATAGGCTCCAAATTCTGCCGAAGGAACGAGCCAAGCGATGCGAAAGTCATTTTTTTCAACCATCCTATTCACCTTGAGTTTTGTTTGTAGTCAATCCCAGTTTACTCAACACTGAAAACCAAACTAACCTTCGATAAGGTAGCAGCCAATAAATTGGCCACAACCAGCCCCCATGTCGCTGAGTAAATACTTTCCACTCTTGAGCCGGTTGCAGGGTAGTATCTTTGAAGGATAAACCTTTCGGTTTGCTCATTTTATCCAATCCTTCACTTAAATTATCAGCAGCCGTTTTGGTCACCTGGGGGTTGAGAGAACAAGTGCCTAAATAGCCAGGAGCAATCCAAACTGTACATCCTTTCTGTCTGGCTCGTAAACCATAATCCCAATCGCCAATATAATGGGCAAAAGCTGGATCGAGGTTGCCGACGATTTGCACAACGCTGCGGGGAATTAATACGCAGTTGCCGTGCATAGTATCGCACCTCTGAGGCTCTTTTGTTGGTTCGAGGATACGATATCGGAAGGGGTGCAAAGGGTTATTTCGCACCACACCACCGTATGTTGTTTGACCCGTTTCGGGGTCGCAGGTTGAACCGCCAATGATGGCTTTTGTTTCTCCTTTTTCTGATAATTTTTGAGTGGTTTCTAGCAAGACACTTACGGTTTGTGGATAAATAAGAGTGTCATCATTTAACCAGAGGTAGTAGTCGGGATCATTTTTCATTGCTTCGCTGAAAGCCCCACGCATTCCCCCGTTCCAAAATAAGTTCCCATCGCCGGAAAAAATATTGACTTGAGGATAGATTTGACGAACTGCCTCGCTAGTGCCATCGGTACTGGCATCATCGACTAAATAGGCTAAAATATCAACACCGGCTGGAAGTGCCTGTTTAAAAAGGGCCTCTAGGCAAGCCAATGTTTTTTGTTTGCGATTGAAGCAAGTTAAAAGGGTGGCGATTTTAGTACAGTTCATTATTCTCAATTGGGTGGTTTTTAACCATAGCTAGGTAAAATTTACTACGTAAAATCAGATTTTTACTTTGGAGTTGACATAACCTCGTTAAAAATAGACAAATAGCGATTTGCTTGGATGTCTAAGGTAAATTCTTGTTCCACTTTCTGGCGGGCGCGAATACAAAGTTTTTGATGCCGATTGGGATTTTCTAAAACCCAAGCAATTCCTTGTGCTAAGTCTTCTGTTTCATTAGGTTTAGCTAAATAGCCATTTGAGCAATGTTCGATCATATCGGGCAGTCCCCCAATATTAAATGCGGCGCTGGGGATGCCGCAAGCAAGGGCTTCCATGACTGTATTTGGCAAGTTATCTATCACGGAAGGGGCGACAAAAATATCTGCTGCTGCATAAACAGTGGCTAGGGAAATATCATCTGCGAGTCTACCCAAATAGTGAGTTTTAAAACCCAGTTCAATGGGATATTCTGGTTCGGAAGAGCCAAAAACCAGCAACTCTATCCTATCTTTCCAGCCTGATTTACTGAGGCTTTGTAAAGCGGGTACGAGCAAGTTAAATCCTTTCCAGCGATCACCCGTTCCACCTGCACTTCCAAACAGTACAATTTGTTTATCTTGAGGTAAATTTAGAATTTCTCGCGCCCATTGACGATTTATGGGTTTATACTTTTGAGTATTGATGCCATTAGGAATTACTTCAACTCTACAATCTTTGAATAAAGAACTAGAATTAGCGCATTTAGCTAACCAAATACTAGGGCTAACCAGAGTTAGGTTAAGATTTTTCCAAGCTTTAGCTTTCCGCTGCCACACCCAGCGTGACAGATCCGACTCTTTCTTACTGTGAAGTTGCGGACAGCTACCACAAGACTGAGTATAGCGCTCGCAATCTTCACTGTAGTGACATCCACCTGTAAAAGGCCACATATCGTGCAGCGTCCAGACTAAAGGTTGATTAAACCTCGGAATACTCTCTATTTGTAAATAACCGCCACAAACCCAGTGTAAATTAATAATATCAGGGTTGTTTTGGGAAATGTGGATATCTAGAGAATCTGGCAACCATTCTGTAGAAAAAATAACAGGCTTTCTCTCAGGGTAAAGTCGCAATGGCGAATTATATAAAGTTGAAATAATCTTGTCCAACTTATTGGTAATACTATTCTGTGAGGAAATTACACATGGATCGCGACTACCCTTATTTTTTACGAGCATTTGCGAAGAAACACCAATCCCTTGCAAACCTTGTTGCAGTCGATAAGCGGCGCGGGCTGCCCCCCCTTCCGTATCAGAACTATTAACAATTACAACTTTCATTTTCCCTGCCTCTCCTCTAGATTTAGAGCTGATTTTATCGAAATTGTTTCAAAAGTTTATCTACTTTTTTTTGTACCTTTCTTAACAACGGCGAATAGTAATCAAATAAAGTTTTTTGTGTAAAATTATCTGCTTGCATATCCCTAATTACAAAAGGCGGGTGTTTCATGGGAAAAGTTATCGCTTCTATAGGCATATTACTATAAGGGCTCTTGACATCCTCCGTATTAGTTCCCTACACCATGTCCGATATTAGAAGCTAACTTAACATTCGCAAGAATATTCATAGCATTGTGAATAAAGTTAGCAAATGTCCACTGACAAGCCCAACTCTGTAATTTGTTTTCATAACAAAGCTGAAAAATATTTTTCCCAATTTTTACAGCATTGGAGTCTCCCAGTACATCCATCAAAAAATTACCATCCCGAATTTCCGGCCATAACTTCATATCTAAATCATAATGCTGCCAAGCTCGCCTCCAACTCGCCCAGCTCCAGCAGTGATTATAGCGAGAAAAGTAGTAACTATAATCAGTTCTTTTTCGCCCAAACTGAACATTTTGACCAGAGATTGACAGAATCCGCGGATCATCTCGGTAACGCTCCAGCAATTCTTGAGTAAAGCGGAAAAAAGTAGGATGAGGGAGACAGTCATCCTCAAGAATAATTGCCTCTTCAACTTGATCAAACACCCAATTCCTACCGCTAGAAACCCGCAGGCGACAACCGAGATTTACGTCTGCGTAATTCTTCAAAACTTCGCAGTCCCCATCTACTTGGTCAATAATAGCTCTAGCGGCAGCACATTCTTGATCTTCTCCCGGCAAATCTGGACATCTGCCGTCAGTAATTACTAGCAATTTGGGAGGTTTGGCCTGACGAATTGCCTCAAATACTCTAGCCGTTGTATCTCGACGTTTGAAAATGATAAAAGCGACGGGTGTTTGGATTTGGTAATTGAACATTTTTTCAACTCTACTTTTCCTAGTAGTCTTCTACATCTGAATTAACAAGATCTGCTGTCATCTGCAATTTAAAATTAAACCACTTCTGAAGCATTACAGCAGCTATGAAGGCCAGTGTATCATTGCTAGTCTGATAGGGCAAAAATCTATAGCGAAAACTAGCCATTCTCGGGTCACCTTCTTGGTATAAAATATCTTGGGCAAAATTCCCCCAACGCTCATCTATCAAATCAATTGTCATACCAGCATGAGCCGAAGGTAGCAACATATTAGAGCCGTGAAGACCAATTACTAAGCGACTTTCTGAATAAACACGGCATATTTCATTTTCAACTTTTTCATTAAAACTATCCACTCTGTAATCTTCAATCCATTCGGGAAACTTAGTTTTTGTTCCCAAACCAGCTACGGCAAATTTTGCTTCTGGTACTTGCAACCTGATTTTCTGAAATAACTGGTTAATTTTTAAATTTTGCAATTGCAATGCCCTTTCTCGTTGATTTAGCTTTTTCAGAAGTCGGAACAGCCCACTGTTAAGTAATAAACGATCTTCCCGCCAAATAAAAGTAATTCTTGTTTCTGGTTCATCAAATTTGTGTTTTGGAACTCTAGTAAACCGCGTGATGTCAAACTGACTAGGATGAGAATGGGCTTCGCTGACATAAATTTCATCAAAGCGTTTAGTTTCTTCCTCAACAAACTCGGCGAAGCTAGGATAGTAAGTTTGACCATTTTTTAAAGAAATAGGTACTGTCCAGACTTCTGCAACTTCATCAGGAACCATCCACCTTAGAAACTTAGGAACTATCACAACTAACCCGCACTCAGAGTTGCATTCTAAGTGCCTTTGTGCATTTAGCAACTTGAGCAGAGAGTGACCATAAAGATGATCTATACAGTTTAAGATAATTGCCCGATTGCAGGGTTTAAAAAATTCTTTGACTATCTCAAGTTTATCTGGTTGAGGATTTTGGAGTGAATTGAGTAATGGTTTGCCTAACCATTCTTTTCTGTAAGCAACCGCCGCAAAAACTTCTTGTTTGATTAAATTAACTTGAAGGTAGTTTTTCACTCCATGACCTACTCTCAAATCGTCGATGATTTCGCTGCCACATCCCGCGCACTTACAGTCCAAAACAATATGCATCCCTTGCCACAAAATATTTTTGGCATTGAGATCTCTCCCGCAATAGGGGCACTTCGAGCGCTGTTCGATTTTAGGTTTAATTTGAATCACTTTACTAATCCTCTGATTCTACAAGCGGCCTTGTATAAGTTAAGGGATCGCCAGATGAAATTTCCGAAGGGGCGCAATTCCTTAATCAAGAAATTGACTAATATAATCACGTAAAAATAAGTTATAAGAGTAGCTGCTGTTGCTCCAAAAGCTCCATACTGAGGAATCAGCCAAAAGTTCAACGCTACATTAAAAATAGAGCCGACTACAGTCAAGTAAAGACCATAGCGCAACTGACCTTCTATGTTCAAATATGTACTCCGTGCTACTCCAAAGTTACTGCCAAATTGCGCCCAAACATAGAGAGCCAGTACCGCTGCTGACTTCGCATATTTCTCGCCGTAAAGCACATGCACTATCCAGGGAGAAAGTAATGATATCGGTATCGCGACTGCCAACCATGAAAATATCATAATATCCGAGTAAATTTGAAATTTATTTAGATATTCTTCATAATTTGTCTTTCTCAAATTCGCTAATTTGGGAAAAATAGAGCTGGATATGATCATCGGCAAGAAATCGCAGATTTCCGAAATTTTAACAGCGGCAGCATAATAGCCCAGTTGAGCATTTTGATTCATCGCACCAAGCATTATCTGATCGGTTTTTGAGTACACATAAACTGCCAATGCCGACAAAATTATCGGCCAACTCTCCGATAGCAGTTCCTTACACCTTTCCCAACTGAAGTGCCAATCCTTAATTTTATTCCCCGTAAGCTTATAAAAATATACATAAGCTATTCCTACCAATGCCACCTCTCCCAATCGAGCCCAGGCGAAGGCAAGCAGGGGGGCTTGAATTGTCACTAACCCAATTCTGACAGCAGCCACTAAAAAACATACCGAATTTTTAGCCAACACTGTATATTTTGACTGGATTTGGGACTGGAACCAAAAATTGATAGCCTCAAAAGCATTAAAGATAGTTCCTGCTGCGATGATACCTACCAGCCACCGAGTCAGAGTGTCGTTGGGCTTGAGTAGCGCAATCACGGTGACAGTTAACACCAAAGTGATGCAGCCACCTGTAAATTGAAGTCCGAAGGCAGTTCCCAGGGTTTCATTTTTGCATTCTGGGTCGCGAGCGATATTCCTCACTACCAGAGTACCCAACCCCATCGTTGCCACCGAACTAAACAGCGACACAAAGGCGATCGCGTAGTTGAGCAATCCAAACTGTGTCGGACCAAGATAGCGAGCCACCCAAAGGCCTACAAACAGGCCTAGACCCATCTGCAAGATTTGGTCAGTGAACAGCCAAGCTATGTTGCTGAGTACCTGGCGCAGACCTGGACCAAGCTTTTGACCTATACCAGCCAACTTGTTTAACATCGGCAATTTTAAATTATTACCAAATAAAAATACACTTTTTGAACTTTTTGCAATCTCGCCATAGTAGTAATGATTTATAGTCTATCATAAGACTAGCACTTATGCAGGAGTTACACCAATCACCCTAACTACAACTTTTACCACTATGTATTCTAAAATTTCAAATACCATAGGATTCGTTTAACCTAAATGAGTAATAATACTCATTTAGGTTAGTTTAGCTCATTTGCTAGAACAACTGATGAGATTTGTAGGTGGGGTTTAACCCAACTCCTATCCCTACAAATGCAAAGGTGAAAGCATAATCCCTAGGTTACTGGGTATTATCCACTATCCTAAAGCAGGATTAAAAGGCAGAACTGAACTACTGAGAACAAAACTTGGTAAAGGTTGAGCAAGCGGTCTAGGCGTAGCGAAAGCAAAAAGGATGATAAGTTGGAGTTTAATATATGAAAACACCTGTGGCTTTTTTTGGATTTAATCGCCCTCATACAACAGAGAGGGTATTTGCAGCGATTCGGGAAGTTAAACCGCCTAAACTTCTACTCGTGGTTGATGGACCACGCTCTGATAAGCCAGAGGAAGCTGAAAAATGTGCTGAGGTTAGGGCCATAATTGAAAAAGTGGACTGGGATTGTCAAGTTTATACAAATTATGCTGAGGCTAATATGGGCTGTAAGCACAGGGTAGCTAGTGGGTTAGATTGGGTATTTAATACAGTAGAAGAAGCAATTATTGTGGAAGATGATTGCTTGCCAAATCCATCTTTTTTTCAATTTTGTGAAGAAATGCTGGATTTATATAGAAATGAACCCAGGGTAATGATGATTAGTGGGACTAATTATTTGGAGGAATGGAAATCCGAGCGGCAAAGTTATCATTTTTCTTATTATGGAGGTATTTGGGGCTGGGCTTCTTGGCAGAGGGCATGGCAATTTTATGATATTAATATGCAGGCTTGGATCAATCCTGACGTGAAAGCAAAAATTAAAGCTATACTGGCTGATGAGGCCCAGTATAAAATTAGAGCGCGGGATTTGGAAAATACTTTTCAGGGTAAGGTAGATACGTGGGATTTTCAATGGAGTTTTGCTCGCTTGGCTCAAGGAGGCTTGTCGATCGTGCCTTGTGTCAATTTGGTGGCTAATTTAGGTTTTGGGTTAGCGGCTACTCATACTGGAACTATCAATAAGGAAATAGCAGAAATGAAACAATTAGATTTAAGGTTTCCTCTTGAAATTAATGATAATCTGATGGTCGATCGAGAGTACGATCGATTAATGTTTAACAAACTATTTATCAGCCATGAGAGTTCGATTAATAAGGTAATCAAACACTTAAAAAAAATCCCCGGTAAACTATGGTTAAAATGATTGTTGCAATGATACGAAATGTCACTTTCAACTTACTCAAATTAATGAAAAATAGGCTATGAAAACTATCTCAGTCTTGGATACCTCAATCTGTAGCTCTAATTTAGGAGACCAGATCATTATGGATGCAGTCAATAGCATTTTATATGAGATGTTTCCCGATCGACTATTTATTAAATTTCCTACCCATGATGTCATATCGAGCCATTCTTACCGCTTTATGAGGAAAAGCAGTTTAATTTTTGTCGGTGGGACTAATTTATTATCCTCTAACATGAACTCCTATAATCAATGGAAGGTCAGTTTAATGGACTCTCTATTTATTACAGATATTACGCTCATGGGTGTGGGATGGTGGCAATACCAAAATCAGCCTAATTTATATACCAAAATTTTGTATAAACGGCTATTAAGTAAAAAATATCTGCACTCAGTGAGAGACAGTTACACAGAAAAACAGCTAAAGTTGATTGGGATTAATAATGTAATTAATACTGCTTGTCCTACTATGTGGAAATTAACAGAGGAACATTGTGTTCAAATTCCTCAAGGTAAAGCAGAGTCAGTATTAGTTACTTTTACTGAGTATAATCAAAATCCTAGTTTTGATAATCAGTTAGTGGAATTACTGAAACAGGAATATAAGTTAATTTATTACTGGACGCAACAGCCCAAAGATTATCAGTATATGAAAGATCTATGTGGCGATCGAGCGATTTATCTTAATCCTAGCTTATCAGCTTTAGATAGGGCTTTGTCTCAGTATCCGGTTGATTATGTAGGGACACGATTACACGCTGGGATTAGAGCTTTACAATATAAAAGGAGAACTTTAATTCTGTCAGTTGATAATCGCGCTACAGAAATTTCTAAAGATACTAATTTGCCAGTCGTACAAAGAGATGATTTAAACAGTGTGGCTAATTGGATTAATGCTAAAGAAGAAACTTTATTAAAAATCCCTTTAACAGCCATTAATGAGTGGAAAAAGCAATTTTTAGCTACTGTCAATAATTATTAGCTAACCTATTACGCATTTAAACTGTATATTCTAGCCAGCGAGGACGCTTACAATGCAAGGATTTCACGATTAAGTAAGTCGGTGGGAAAATTTATAACTATGTAACAAAAAATTAATGGGCGCGCTCGGAGCTAAATTTAAGGCGTTTTGTAGGGTAGTTTCCTTTTTTTCCTCTAGCTTCTACCCCATTAATTACGGCATAAGCTAGCTCTAATTCATCCTCAAACATTTGTCCTGCTAGCTCGTCTTTT
>NZ_JAUBUG010000111.1:0-13498 GCF_036705345.1 Microcoleus sp. B3-D2 | reverse complement strand
TTATGTGTCGCTGAACTTGAATCATTCCTCAATTGCTATCGTGATTTTTCTTAACTTATTCAGCAAGCCCTAATTATTGCTCCTATTCTAGTCGAACTCAGAAAACAATTAAATTATCAAATTAGCTGGTTTTCGGGTATTGACTTTAGTGTGGATGCCAGTAAAGGATTAAACGGCAGTTGTGATTTTATCATCAGTCAATCCCCTGAACTTTTATTTGTTACTGCGCCAGTTATTACCGTCGTAGAAGCTAAAAAAGAAAATATTTTAGCGGGTTTGGGACAATGCGTAGCGGAAATGTTGGCAGCGCAAATTTTTAATGAAAATGAAGGCAACGAAATTCCTGTGATTTACGGTACCGTTACCACCGGCACTAACTGGAAATTTATGAAATTAACAAAACAGACGATCCAAATTGATTTAGTCGAATATTTTATCAACGATTTAGGTAAAATTTTAGGTATCTTAGCTAGTGGCATTCACTCAAGTATTAATTAGCTCAAGAAACCCGCCGGTTGAAAGAGACTGTTGGGGAATTCGCGGAGGGTGTTACCCCTCAGATATGGAAGGCAGCATTTGGGATCGCTATTGGTAGTTAATAGTTATACGGTCAATTAAATATTTAGTCCAGAGCCACTATTTTTAGGGCCGAGGGGTGAAAATTTTTTAATTCGCCAACAGTCTCTTGAAATCGCCTCTACACAAACTTTCGTCCCTCTCGCTTGAGACTAAGAGGAACCCGGCCCTTGGAAACCGCGAAGTTTACGCGCACACAAACCAAGTCCACTCCAAGCGGACTAACAGATACTCTTACGGCAATTTCACTTCTGTCTCTTGAGTGATAACTACTGGTGGCGACAAAGTAGGCTGAGATTCTGCCACATTCAACTGACCGCCACAACAACGCAACTCGTAAAGTTTTGCATTAATTTGATACTCATATTGACTCAATAACCTTGCATAAATATAGCCAGCTTTTCCATCCAAAAAGCCTAACTGAATGAAGTAAAATAAAATAAATCTGAGCATTGGTTTAAAAGGCAGCCACACCCAAACTTTTTTGAGAAATCTTTTCCGCTGTACGGCATCTCCAAATAGGTGAGCGCCAATAGTGCCGCTGTCGTCGCGCCCTTCAATAATATTGTAATAAACGCGAGCTTCCCAATTTGAATAGCGGTTGTGCCGTTCTATCCAGTGAAATAAATCGCGGTAATCCTCGTGGATCATGTCATTTTTTAAGTAGCCGACTTGACCAGCTAAAATGACGTGCTCGTGAACTTCGTTGTCGCCAGTATTGGGGACGGATTCAGTGCCGAGATTTTCGTAACGTCCTTTTTGATGCTTGAACAAACGCAAATTCCAGTCCGGATATCTGCCGCCGTAACGCAGCCACTGGCCTAAAAAGAAGACTTTGCGGTTGAGGTAGTAGCCGTCAAAATTGGGATCTTCGATCGCCTGCGCGATTTCGTCCCAAAGTTCTGGGGGAATGCGCTCGTCGCAATCGACAATTAATACCCATTCGTTGCGAAAGGGCAGATTGTCCAAAGACCAATTTTTCTTTTTCGGCCAGCGGTTGTCGAAGTAGAATTGCACTACTTTTGCGCCGGTGCTGATGGCAATTTCTACCGTGCGATCGCTGCTTTGGGAATCAACCATGAAAACTTCATCCGCCCTGGCAATGCTGGCCAGACACGCAGGTAGATTAAGTTCTTCGTCTTTTGCCGGAATGAGAACTGAAACCGGAATCTTGGATGAACTAGATGTCATAATCGAGTGCTTGAACCTGAATGCGGTCGAGTTTTGGTGGATGAAGTGCGATCGGCACAGCCGCGCCGACGACTTGAACAGCGAGGGATATTGCCTATAGCCTAATGCCTGCTGGTCGATTTCGGTGCAAAAATCAGGCCGCGGATGGCTGCGCTCAAATAACCGATTTGACCCCAGGCAAAAACGAAATTTTCAAAACGCAGCCCTGGATCTCTAATATATTTAAAAGACTTCCAGACACCTCTCAATATTCTTTCACCCCCCCGCCCAAGCTGAGCAATACCGGCTCGATCGGACAATTGTTCGCGATAACACTCGCTGATGCCTTGCCACCACCCGCGCTCTAGAAACCAACCTTTGTTAAGCCTTTCTGTCGCGACATTGTGCAGCACCAGGGCATCCGGTAGATAAACTACTTGCCAACCTAACTCTAAAGCTAATTCTGTGGCCCGCAACTCTTCATTTGACAACAATTTTGTGCCGACTCTACCGAGTTTGACATCGAAGCCGCCAATTTGTTCGAGAAAAGCGCGCCGGATTGAGTAGTTTACTCCCCTGGGAGTCAAACCTGCAGCAGTCACGTACAGGCAAGTATCGCCTAAATCGTATGATCCCAAGTTCTGGGCTAATCCCTCTGACAGCCATTCGGGTGGGCTGACTCCAGAAGGCCAGAGCAAATTGACTTTGCCACCAGCGACGGCAAGTTTTTGATTGCTTTGATAAGCCGCCTGCAGCACCCTGAGCCAATTCGGCTCAGCAATAGCGTCATCGTCGAGATAAGCTAATATTTCGCTGCGAGCTTGCTTAGCGCCGGTGTTCCGGGCTACTGACAGACCGATTTCGGGTTCCCAGACGTACTTGAGGCGCCGATCGCCCTGTCTTGCTTCTACCACCTCGCGGGTGCGCGAAGTCGAACTTTCGGGGCTTGCATAATCGCTAGAAGCGTTATCGACTACTACTACTTCAAAGTTGTCGGGAAAATCCTGTACCAGCAAGCTGTCGATCGCCCCACCTAAATAGGCGGCGCGATTGTGGGTGCAAATAATCGCTGATATCTGAGGACGATCTGGCATAAATAACAGCTTGGGAAATACGGGGGTTCTCGATCGACTTACTCTGATATTGTCTCATCAATGCTATTATCGCTTAAAAAGCATTTGGTAGTTGGCCGTTTAAATCATAATGGGTAATGGGTAATTGGTAATTGGTAATTGGTAATTGGTAATTGTGTTTAATCCTTTGTATGTGACTTCTGACTAAGGACTAATGAGTAACTCAGAACCCACCACATCTAGACAATTAATCTTAGTAACTGGGCCGGCCCGAAGCGGCAAAAGTGAATGGGCCGAAACTCTGGCGGCGGGTTCGGGAAAACAAGTAATCTATGTGGCTACCGGTCGCGTTGATGAAACGGATTTGGAGTGGCTTCGTCGCCTCGATCAGCACCGAAATCGCCGTCCAGTTGATTGGACAACTCTAGAAGTGCCGATCGAATTATCGGCAGTTGTGCGGGCTAGCCAGCCCTCAGATTGCTTGTTGATTGATTCCCTGGGAACTTGGACGGCAAATCTTTTGGAACAAGAAGCTGCTGTTTGGGCGACTACGCAGCAAGATTTGCTAGCCTGTTTGAAGTCGGCCGCGGCTGATGTAATTTTGGTAGGGGAAGAAACCGGATGGGGCGTTGTGCCTGCTTATCCGGCGGGGCGGCTGTTTCGCGATCGCCTCGGCACTCTCGTGCGCCACATCGGGGCGATCGCCGATAATGTTTATCTCGCCACCGGAGGTTACGCCTTGGATCTAAGGGCTCTGGGTACCCCGCTGCCGCCCGTAGCGAAAAATTAACAGCCGGAGTCGCGATCGACAAGAGAGAAAACATCTCGGTTTCCCGACGGACAATGTTAACTGAAAATCAGGTATAATTTTAACTAAGATTGAAAACTTAAGAGTCACATAAATTAGTCAAAAAATCTACTATCTAGGGAGAACAGCTCAACAATTTGACATGAGGAATAGCCAAAGTTTGAAAGTATGTAAAAGAAAAAATGTCTCTTAAGAAAGAGTGCTAATTTCCCATTAAAAGTCTAAAATAATCAATTAGTTGAAGGGTTGACTAAAAGTTATGGCATCAGATCGTGAAGTAAGAAAATATATTGCTTACTGGTTTCAGTTAGGCAAAAAAGTATTAATTTACAACGGTTCCGAAGCGCTGCTGCCCAAATCGGTAATTGCGGGCGATCGCTACAGCCAGGAATTTGAAGAGTGCTGGCAAAAAATCATCTCCCGCGACAGCGGAGACTGTTACCTGGAAGGCACAAACGAAACAATTGCCCAACTGCTGACGCCAGCTTGGGAAATCAGTGCCTGCGCGCGCTGCGCTATGCCCGTAGTGTTCAAACAAACCGGAATGCCCCCGGAGTTCTGTCCCTGTAACGACTTACCGAACTGGCCCGATACCGAAATGCCCCAACCCCGATCGCCCGTCAGCAGCCAATCGCAACTATCAGGCATTCGCGATCGACTCAAAAGATCCAGCGGCGAGTAAGTATACAAGAAGGAAGAAGGGTCTTCTTCCTTAAATTGTTACAATATATTTACAATGCTTCACACTAGGTCTGATTTATGAATGTCAAGACAGTATCGCCAGCCTCCCCGCAAACTTATGTAAATTCAGGGACTCAGGCTGTACTCGGCAATCTCAAAGATGCAAATACAATTCCCCTGCAAGCAGTACCAGTATCACTAGAGACCGAGGTCGCAACGGACGATCGGCTCAAATCAGCCAGAGACATAGCTTTCGAGTTGGCCGGAGATGCTGTTCGGTACGATCCAGTGGCGATCGCAGCGCTGTACCGAAATCGACCTCTACAAGTCTGGGGAAGGCTGTCGAGCGTTGTTTGGACATTTTTTAGCTTTGCCTTCAGTGTGTGGTTCGACGGCAAAACAGGTCGTACCGCCACCAACCAAAAGCGTCGCGCCGTCCGACTGAGAGAAATTCTGGCCCAACTGGGCCCAGCTTTCATCAAAATCGGACAAGCACTCTCAACACGGCCCGACCTAGTACCGCCAGTATATTTAGAAGAACTAACAACGCTGCAAGACCAATTGCCAGCATTTCCGAACGAAGTAGCATATCAATTCATCCAAGAAGAATTGGGCGCCCACCCCACAGACATCTACGCAGAAATCAGCCCCGATCCGATCGCAGCAGCATCTCTCGGACAAGTCTACAAAGGCAAACTCAAAACCGGAGAAACAGTCGCAATCAAAGTCCAGCGACCGGGTTTAGCCGAAAACATCGGGTTAGATATCTACATCCTGCGGCGTCTTGCAGTTTGGGCACAAAAAAACTTCAAAATAATTCGCAGTGACCTCGCAAGCATTATGGACGAGTTGGGCGAGCGCATTTACGAAGAAATGGACTACACCCACGAAGGACAAAATGCCGAACGGTTTGCCAAACTCTACGGCCACATCAAAGACATTTATGTTCCCAGCATCTACTGGGAATATACCCGCCGCCGAGTCTTAACAATGGAGTGGATCACCGGCGTCAAACTCACTAATTTAGAAGCCGTTAAAGCTCAAGGAATCGATGCTCCTTACTTAATTGAAGTGGGTGTGCAGTGTTCTCTCCGACAACTGCTAGAACACGGTTTCTTTCACGCAGACCCGCACCCCGGCAATCTTTTGGCGACTCTTGACGGTCAGTTGGCTTATCTCGATTTCGGAATGATGAGCGAAGTTAAACCTTATCAGCGATACGGCTTGTTAGAAGCTGTGGTGCATTTGGTGAACCGCGACTTTGAAGGTTTGGCAAAAGATTATGTCAAGTTAGAGTTTTTAACACCAGACACCGATTTGACGCCAATTATTCCGGCCTTAGCTAGCGTATTTAACAATGCTTTGGGTGCTAGCGTTGCCGAACTCAATTTCAAAAGCATTACTGACGAACTTTCGGCGGTGATGTACGAATATCCTTTCCGGGTTCCAGCTTACTATGCTTTGATTATTCGCTCGCTCGTCACGTTAGAAGGCATTGCCATCAACGTTGACCCCGAATTCAAAGTGTTGAGCAAAGCTTATCCTTACGTAGCAAAACGGCTGTTGAGCGACCCCGCACCGGAATTGAGAGCATCCCTGCAAGATTTGCTGTTCAAACAAGGCGAATTCCGCTGGAACCGCTTAGAAAACTTGCTCAACAATGCCCGCGAGAGCGAGGATTACGATATCAGCAAAATCTTGAACCAAGCATTAGAATATTTATTTTCCGAAAGAGGAGATTTCATTCGCGATCGTATTGTCCTGGAATTAGTCAAAAGTCTCGACACACTTTCGAGCAATGCTTTTGCTAACGCCAAATCTGTAGTCGGCGAATGGTTTGGAGTCAAGGCAAATCAACCTGTGGTTTCACAAACAGAAAAAAACAATCTAGAACACATCAAACGGATTTGGGATATTTTGCAATCAACTCCGGGTTTTGACGGGACGAAAGTATTGCAGCTACTGCCGCAGTTGTTGGTGAAACCGGAAGTGCAGAACATGGGGCAGAAAGTAGTCGGCGGTTTAGCTCAAAGAGCAGTTGCTAGGTTAATTCGCGAATTTTTGCTTTCCTCCGAACCCGCTGCGATTCCTGAGAATGGAAGCTATCCTAAAACTTCGCCTCAGTTGTCATTACCTGCTGCGAAGTAGTTTGATTGGGCGTTTTTTGGCTCGCAGATATTAGCAGATAAACACAGATGAACGCAGATGAAATTTCGTCTGCGTTCTTTTAATTAAGCTAATGCTGTAGCTGCTGGTAAAGGTTGAATTTCTTCGGGCTTTGCGTGACGGCGGGGGTCATCAAAACCCCAAGCAAATAGCCAATCGGGGTCAGCGTTACCGCACCCGATCGAATATATTTGGCTGTGTTTGAAATGCTTGAAAAACTCCTGACACTTTTCATCGGTCATTAGCGATTCCTCTAGTGGCAGCTCGTGAATTAGGGCGTATAGTCATTTCAAATAAGTATGAGACACTAGACTGCACAATAAGCACGAATAATTTCATCAAGAGATGTGCCAGGAGACGCATACATTTTAGCTCTCTTTAATGCACTAAAATCATGCTCAATATCATTTAAGTCAGGAGAGTATTTTGGTAAAAATATTATCTGATGACCCGCCTCCTCAACCAATAGTCTAATGACCGTCTTACGATGAATGGGTGCATTATCCATAATTAATATAGATGGACTTGTTAAATCTGGTAACAAATATAAAGATAACCATCCTTCAAATCCTTCTGCGTTCAAACTGCCCATAAAGAGCATTGGTGCAATTAAGTCCTTGTTTCCTT
This sequence comes from Microcoleus sp. B3-D2, assembly GCF_036705345.1. NCBI lineage: Bacteria > Bacillati > Cyanobacteriota > Cyanophyceae > Oscillatoriales > Microcoleaceae > Microcoleus > Microcoleus sp. B3-D2. The sequence goes on along the minus strand of NZ_JAUBUG010000111.1, from coordinate 6,397 downwards.
TCCTTCTTGCTGCTACTAAATTTTCTCTTTTTCCCCGTTTTCCTGGTCTTTCACCATAGACTTTTTTTCCTCTTTTTGCCCAGGCACAAACACAACCTTCAAATTCCTCAAATCCAGATTCATCAATAAATACAATGCTTTTACTGCCATAAACTTTAATTAATTCTCTCAGATTCCTGTAATATTTTATTCTTGATTCTCGATTTCTTTCTTGATAGCGAAATTGTTTTTTTTTTCTGGTAATTTTCAATTTTTTTAAGGCATAGCAGATGGCACTCGGTCTGACAGAGAAAGTTCTTGCTCTTTCTACTAATCTTGCTTCAGGATTTTTTTCAACATCTTTTTTGAGGGCTTCCCCATCTAGCTTTCGTTGACGGTGCTTGACCTGGGTTGGTCGAAGGTCTTCCCTACCTAACCATCTATAAATTGTTGCTCTTCCTACCTTAAATATGGCAGCAGCTTTCGTTATACTCCCTCCATTTTCCACATAATTGACTACTTTTTGTCTTAGGTCTAGACTGTAAGCCATTTTTTTGTAATTAACTATTTTTAGCGATTTTATCATGAGCTGACCTCTGTCTCACATTTATTTGAAATGACTATATAAATCAAATTCGTTTCGCTCTGGATTCCATTGATAACGCAATTCAGGACTGTAACCAAGTTCTAGCAGTTTTGTCAATGCTTCATCAGGGTTTTTATAGTTGTCTAAGTGAACGCGGTTCAGGGAAACAACTACTTGTACGTGGTGGTATTTGGCGGGTGTTAATTGATATTCGGTCATCGTTTTTTCCTTTTTATCTCATCACAAGTGTAATAGGTTCTTCCGGTTACATCTTATTATGGGTTAGATTTGCTTTTGGGAAAATAAAACAAATTTACTGAATTAACCGCAATGCTCACCCTACTTGTCCGTGCGCTATCATGGATGGATTCACAGAAAAGCCTAGCGAGCGGGAGTCAATATATGCAGGCAATCTTTTTAAGCCGTGAAGAAGTTGCACAACGTGCAAAGCAATTGTACGAAAGCAACATCCGCCAAAAGGTCAAGGTGGAAGAGAACATTGGCAAGATGGTCATCATCGATATTGAGACAGGTGATTATGAAGTAGATAAAACTGGATTGCAAGCATCTCGTAACCTTAGCAAAAAGCACCCAAACGCCCGACTCTTTGGTATTCGTATTGGATATAACGTTGCTGTCTCATTTGATGGTGTCATGGAGCGTGTCTGCAAGTGATTTCTGGGATTGTGACAAATAGACACGCAACGGTAACGCTGACTTTCTTGCTACCGAATGGCTAAAGCATCCCTATTGAGTTCGTCATAGATACAGGCTTGACTGGGTAATTGTGTCTTCCTCTAGAAGCTGTTTCATTGATGGGCTTGACCTTTAGACACGACATTCCCGCAAATTTGGCAGATAATAGTGAAGTCTTGCTACCAGTTCACGAAGCGATCGTCCTTTGGGATGGTGAAGAGCGAGAAATCCTAGTCATTGCGACAGGAAGGCGACCCTTGCTTGGAACTGCCTTGCTGGATGAGCAAGAACTTGTTATTCAGTTTACAGAAGGCGGGTTGGTGACGATCGATGAGTTGTAGCTGTCCTCAATGTTGCAAGTACGCGCGATCGAAGCTATCCCGTTCGCGCAGCGTTCCCGAAAGGTAGGGAATCGCTCTTTCCTCTAGCTCGACAATTTACCATTTACAAGTCTTTACAAAATTATGTCACTTTTTCTGACTGACAGGGCGATCGGGGTGCTTTATTGGTTGAGTTAAGGTAGAGTAGAAAGCCTTCAGATTGTTCAAAGTTAAATCGCTAGTGCAAAGTGTGGTGCGGTATTGTATGAATAGAAATTCAAATCGAAAGATTAATCAAGATGAGCGATTGAGTATCAATTCGGGTCTTTCCTCTTCTTTGAGAAAAAAATACTCGATTACTATCATTATCTTAATCATATTAAGCGTACTCAGTATTTCTCTTAAATCGGATAAAATTAACAGCAATATTTGGAGTTTTTCAGTAGAATTAAAGGTGACATCGGCAACTTTAGTTCTTCTCTTTCTTTTTTGGCTTCCTATTTTACTTCCTTGGATTCTTTCTCAACTCCCGCAAGTGCAAGGTTCTTTAAATTGGTTACGTGAACAAGGCATTGAGGAAATTGAGACTAATCTACTGAGAATTAAACTAAAATACGGTGTTCAAGAAGCATCAGAAAAATACGAAGAAAAAATATCAGATATTGGGGCTATAAATCTAACATCTCAGGAAACGCAGCAGCAGCTTGAGGGACGCTATCGAGAGGCCATAGCTTTAGTTGATGCTGCGAGCGATATAGATTCAACGGAAGCATTGAAGCGGATAGATCAATTGGCTGGCTATTACGATAGGGTTAGAGATGAAATGCCCTTTGGACATAACCGTACAAAATTAATGCACGAAATTTCCTCAACAATGTGGACTTTAATTCCTAAAGTTATAAATTTCCCTGTTCATGAAAGACTAAATAGCTACAAGGGGGGAGAGCGTTTGTCTGCTTACCAGCACTTTGAGTGGAACACATCAACTGATTATATAAATTTGTTAGTTTCTAGAGCAGTTGGTATTCTGGAGAGGCCCTACACTCAATACGCGGCTTTATTGGCACTAAGAAGAGTGGTAACAAACAATCAATTTGCTCCCAGTCAATCAGCAGAAATCATAGATATTTTGAACTGGTCAGCAAATCTTGATTATATAAAGCCAGATCGCCGAGAATTAATGATTGAAATTGCTTCCATACTAAAAACAAAGGCATAAAGCCTGCTAGTTCCGCCGCATAACAACTCGCTTGCACCCGACCGAATCAACGTCATCGGGTTAGGCACGAAAGGTTATTGGCAGCCGCTGAACAGCAACGTTAGAACGAGCGACGCACCATACCCTCGATCGCGGGGATAGCTAACCCGGATTTGGTATTACAAACCGCCAAAACTGCCAAAAACCCGGTTTCTTGAAGAAACCGGGTTTTTAATGTATTCGATCGCCCTCAACCACATCTACAATTACTACAAGACTTTAGCGCTGATGACGCAGTTTTATGGCAATTTGCGATCGGCCCCAATTAAAGCTGAAGCGCTCAGAAAAGCTCAACTGGCAATGATCCACAAACAAATTGTAGTAAAAAACGGTCAATTGCGGGGAACTCAAGGCGCGATCGACCTTACTCAATCGGCACAAGTACCAAATGCAGATTTCTCACGCCCGAAGTTTTGCGCCGGATTCACAATAATCGGCAGTCCTTGGTAAATTAATTGGAGATTTGATATTCACCAGTGGTAAGGTTTAAGGCTAGACGCACCCTACATTGACTGGCGGGATTTTGCAAAAAGTAAATGTATCCCTGACGACTATCTTTTTATGTCATAAATTTGCTATGAATAGCAAAACTAAACACTAGCGGGGCAAAACCTGTGGCCAAGTTTGATAAAATATTCAATTCAGAAGACCAATCCGAAGCAAGCTTAACTTTAGAAGAATCCGTAGCAGCGGTAGCACTTGTCGCAGCAGAGGCAAATTCCCCTGACACGGATGCTGATATCTTAGAAAGCATACTTTGGGAATCAGAAATATTTGCTGAATACTCGGAAGATGATATGTCAGCAATGTTTCAAAGACTCGCCGGTATTGTTGCCCAAGACGGTTTAGGAGCATTATTTAATACTGCTTGGGAATCCATGCCAGATGAGTTAGTGTTGGATACTTTTGCAATAACTGCAGCAATGTTTGTTGCAGATGGCGAAATATCCCAGAAGCACGAGGCTTTCCTCCAAGAATTCCAGCAAGCATTAGGTGTGGAAGACGAGGAAGCTGCGGAAATTATTGAGGATGTAATTGCTGCTTACTCGGAAGTAGAAGGCGGAGAGTCTGATTTCGATGCGGCATGGTACGTGTCTCCTGAAGGCAATTTTAGCGTTCCCGTTCCAGTTGACGATCAACGAGGCGGTAAAATTGATGACCAAGAAGGCTGTGTCGCATTTTCAGACGACTTTGGCGTTTTGCTGAAAATTGATTATTTCCCTGTTCTTGGTGAAGTAGAAGAAACAATCGAGTCGGTTGGCGAGGAAGGTTATCTCAAGTCTTTTCTCGACAATTTTGTTTCTCAGGCAATTCTTGCTAATGTTCCCAATTCTAAGTTACTCCACGCAGAATATTTAGAAGATGAAGAAGCTTATTTCGTGGTTTTAGATTTGCCTGCCGGTGCAACTCTCAGCGTGCAGAAAAACGAGGGCCCTCTGACTCGGTTGGATGCTTACCGGGGACTTATGGCTTTTATTGCTGACGATTTTTGCTACACCGTAAGCTGTCAGCGAATTTATCAGGAGGGGGATGAATTGGGTTCCCTGGAGTCTGAAGTTGAGGGAATTATGAACAAGATTTTTGAGTTTATTGAGACAATCGAATTCGGGCCGATCGAATAAAGAGGACTTGTTTAGACGGGCTAAAAACCTGGTTTCTTTCTAGATGTCTCGCTCCTCAACCCTATATTTTCAGAGAAACCGGGTTTTTTTGCCAACCATTCTCAGGATATGACATGGTGTCCGGTCGATCGACCAAAATCCAACTGGTGGGTAGTGAAGACTTGAGTTTTCATTACTTGCCCGATCGCGCTTATTTTACCGCACTGCTAGATATTAGAGGTTTTTTACCATAAAAGAGTGCGATCGAGAACAGGGTTTTTTGACCCATTCTCGATCGCACTTGCAGATAGATTCAGTCAACCACAGTCGAGAGACAGCAGCAATTAGCCGCCATTTTCGACTAATTAGTAGTCTGAGCTTCCACCAATCTTTGCTTGAGTTCTTCCAGAGCACTCGCCCAGCGCGGATCTGGCTGCACCGAGCCGGAATCAGCGCTCGACACCGTTGTTGCTGACTGATTGCGGCGAGACTTGTTGTTGTCACCCCGACGGCGATTGCTTTTGCTGGAACCGCCTCCACCTTGGGTAGGAGGAGCCGACGAGCGCTGCTGTTGCTGCGGCGCAGGTACAGGCATAGGAACAGACGCCGATGCCGACACCAACTGTGGTGACTGCGGCGACTGCTGCTGATCGTCTTCGCCCTTTTCAGATTTACCCTTAGAACGGGGCAATGCCTTCTCTATTTTCAGCGGGTTTTCTTTGAACATCAAGCCGTTGTATTTCTCAATAACTTGGTCGGCTTGTTCGTCGGTTAGCACCGTCACAAAACCGAATCCTCTGCATTTTCCAGTTTTGCGATCGGTAATTACCTTTGTGGTAACAGATTCGCCCTCCGGTGCAAAAACTTCTTGCAATTCTAGGCGATCGAGTTCTTTGGGTAGGTTGCCAACATAAAGACGAATAGACATGAAAAATTCCTCCAGACTTGGATTTTAATTAATTTGCTCGAACAGAATTACCTGAAGTCAACTGAATATTGACTTCAGGCAAACACCACATAACCCGAGAATTGGCGCATTCCTCCCACCAACCTTGACAGCTCCCCCCACCTTTTAGAACAAAAAGATGATTTACTCTGATAAGGCCGGAACTTAACCGCCGATGCAGAGAGCTTTTAAATCTCAGGTTGTTGTGTAAACTTTTAGTCATCACTCAAATGTTTAGGCTATTGGCTATTCTGTATTACTTGCTTCCGGTTTTGATTCAGAATGTTTATAGCCAGCGCCGTCTCGAAATTTATGTCCAAGGATGTCAATTGCAAGCGATCGGAATGCCAGTATTCAGTTTAATACAGTGATGGATAAAATGGCTAACATTTTTTCAGCCAGTAATCTTACCTCGATCCTAATCTCGCTCCTAATGCTGAGAACTACTCACTTACCCGGTATCCCTTAAATCCGGCCCGGCAGAGTCCGAGCATTCTTTAAAGGTATCACAGCCTTGGTAACAGAGCTAGTTATTTAGGAAGATTTCAGTCTGAATTTAACGCAAACCACATCTGAATCACTTTTGAGAATTCATCCCGCACACCAAAAATAGCGGTCGAAAAAAAACAGCCGACAAGCGGCTGGCTGTACTTGCTGTGTTGGGATGTTGACAATTTTTACGCCATGCCTTATCGATTTTAGCCAACTGAAGTTATCGCGCTATTTGGTTCAATCCAATTTATGTAAACTAATGTAACAGAGTGCTGGCAAAAAAGCAACTTTTCTTTATGACGGAAGAAGGAAGAAGGAAGAAGACTGTAGTCATTGGTGTCAACTTAACGTCAAACCCTGTCACAGGCTGCTCTTTGACTATTAACCCTAGATCCCCCCTAGCCCCCCTTAAGAAGGGGGGGGACAAGAGTCTTATCAAAGTCCCCCTTCTTAAGGCTATGCCTTACTCACATCTTTCTTAACAAAGGCGCTCCGGCCCCGCCCGGAGCGACCTCCGGG
>NZ_JAUBUG010000110.1:0-14676 GCF_036705345.1 Microcoleus sp. B3-D2 | reverse complement strand
GCACTTTATTCTCGCTCGCGCGCTCGAAACCTTTCGCGACGCAATATGCACTCGATTATTCAGCAAGCCCTATGTAGGCATTTGTTGTAAATATCAACAATAATGTTCACATGAGACAGAGAAGCTTGAAATTTTGACGTGACGATATCAACCCTGTAATCGTATACAACTTTTTCATCTCTTCCAAGTCTTGCCTTCAAACCAGGGTAGCTAATGTAAATTTCAGAACCATTAGAGCAAGTGTAGATTAAATCTCTATGTACATGGCGTAAACGTTTCTGAATTAAGCCCCGATAATCTATAGCTTCAAACCACTCCTGAAGATTTTGTTCTGCCTCATGGTAATTCATCTAATAATACTCCTGAATCACTAAAATAATCAGTTTAGCATTTACATTTACGTCCCAGTCACAATACAATTTTAATCAACACTAACCTGCTTTTGCCGCCCAAGAACGAACAGTTAATATTTCATCAGGACGTAAAACTTCTAAAGTAGAAATTGGAACAGCGATAACTGTAAGAGAATCACCAACAGCATTAAATACTTCCAACAGATAGCCCTCTTCACCACCACTAGGATGATCAAAAAAATCAACCAATGTTACAAGATCTCCTGCTAGAAGTTGATATTCTGATGGTAAGTCACGGGTTCAAGCAACTTCCTGATATAGCTCTAGGGTGATGTCAAGTCTCCCCTATTTCTACCAAATGTACTGTTACAAACCGATAAAACACTGAACAATTGAGGGATAGGCGTTGTGGGTCTAACCAAGCATTCACCTACAAATGCAGACTCAACACCTGAGAAAACCCCAAACTACCACATATTTTGTGTCCAGGCAAGTTATAATCAAGAAAAACATAACAATTTTTCCGATCGGTTGGTCGTAATGCCCTACTACACTCAAACCCAATTTTAAGGACTGAAGTCCTTACTACAAACTTAAATTTGTCAAGTCTCTTACCCAACAAAAAAACCGGGCGGGCACGGGGGCACCGCCCCTACACCGTCCGGGTTTCTAGATGAGTGAAAACTAAACTAAACTCACGTTGTCTTCTTCTTAGTCTTTGTCGCAGTCGCCGTCTTCTTAGCAGTGGTTTTCTTCGCCGCAGTCGTCGTCTTCTTAGCAGTAGTTTTCTTCGCCGCAGTCTTCTCAGTTGCAGTCTCAGACTTCGCCGCCGCAGTCTTAGTAGACTTCTTCGACTTGCTGCTAGATTTTCCGCCGCCTGCTGCTTCCTTGGTTGCTAACAATTCCAGTGCTCTTTGTAATGTGAAATTCTCCACAGATTCATCCTTCGACAAAGAAGCATTGATATCGCCGTGTTTCACGTAGGGGCCGTAACGGCCATCGTAAACATTGATCAATTCTCCCGACTCTGGATGCGCGCCCAATTCCTTTAAAGGTGTGGCTGATTTGCTGCGGCCGCGGGCAGCTTTCGGCTGCGATAATAACTCTAAAGCCCGATCGAGCGTTATCGTCAAAACATCATCCGGCGGTTTGATCGATCGATAATCTTTCCCCACCTTACCTTGGTCATGCACCACATAAGGGCCGTACATCCCCAAATTAGCTTGCACCTTCGCCCCCGTCTCCGGGTGAGTGCCCAACAACCGGGGTAAAGTCAACAAACTCACCGCCATATCCAGCGTCACGCTATCCTTATCCGTCCCCTTCGGTAAAGAAGCCCGCTTCGGTTTCTTGTTCGTTTCCGACACTTCCCCTAACTGAACGTATGGCCCGTAACTGCCAATCAGCACATAAATCGGTTCCCCGGTTTCCGGGTGAAGACCCAATTTTTCCGGGCCTTCGGTTTTTTGCTTTAACAGAAACTCCACTTGTTCCGGGTCTAAATCTGCCGGCGTCAAATCTTGGGGAATCGATGCTTTTACCAAGCCTTCTTCGCTTTCAGATTCCAGATAGGCGCCGAATTTGCCGATGCAAACTTTGGCGGAGAGATTCTCCAATACCACAGTTCGGGCAACTTTCGCATCAATCTGACTTTCCTGTTCTTTCACTTGGGTTGCGAGCCCGGTTTCCCCTGTATAAAACTTTTGCAAATACGGCAGCCATTTCGCCTCGCCGGTGGCAATTTCATCGAGGGTTTGTTCCATTCGGGAAGTAAAACCGGTGTCTACTAAATCGGGAAAATGTGTTTCCAATAAAGTCGTGACGGCGAAAGCGGTGAAGGTCGGAATTAGGGCATTAGCTATTAATTTGGCATATCCGCGATCGACAATTGTACCGATAATACTCGCATAGGTACTCGGACGGCCCACACCTTCGCTTTCGAGCATTTTGACCAGAGAAGCTTCCGTGTAGCGGGCGGGAGGTTGAGTTTCGTGGCCAACTGCCCCTAAATCCTTACAATTAGGTTTATCCCCCACCTTCAGCGCCGGCAAAATCACCTCTTGGTCTTCCAACGCCGCATTCGGATCGTCGGAACCTTCCACGTAGGCCCGCAAAAAGCCTGGAAAATCAATGCGTTTACCGCTGGAACGGAAACCGGCATCTTCTACCTGAGTTTGTACCGTAACGTGAGTTTGGCGGGAATCCGCCATTTGAGAAGCGACAGTCCGCTTCCAAATCAAATCATAGAGGCGGAAATCAATCCCATCTAATCCGGTTTGCTGCGGAGTCCGAAAAGTGCTGCCGGCGGGACGGATAGCTTCGTGGGCTTCCTGGGCGCCTTTGCTTTTGGTGGTGTATTTGCGCGGTTCGGGGCTGAGGTATTCGCTGCCGTAAAGTTCTTGCACGCAACTGCGCGCCGCTGTGATCGCCTGTTCGGACAAATGCACCGAATCCGTCCGCATATAGGTGATAAAACCGCGTTCGTAGAGACTTTGGGCAATTCGCATAGTTTCCCGCGCACCCAGCCGCAGCTTACGGTTAGCTTCCTGCTGCAAAGTTGAGGTCGTAAACGGTGGCGAGGGTTTACGGGTGACTGGCCGTTCTTCGAGATTGGTGACAGTCCAAGGTTTGTTTTGAATGCGTGAGAGTAAAGCCCGCGCCTGTTGTTCGTTCAGCAAAAGTACACGGCGGCCGGCGATAATTTGCCCGGTATTTTCATCAAAATCGCTGCCGTTTGCAACTTTCACATTGCCGACAGTCACGAGTTTGGCATCAAAGGAAATCTTGCCCTTTTCCAAAAGGGCTTTTAAATCCCAGTAACTACCTTGGCGGAAAGCGCGGCGTTCCCGTTCCCGCCGCACCAAAAGGCGTACAGCCACTGACTGCACTCTACCGGCGGACAAACCCCAAGCGATTTTTTTCCACAGTAGCGGAGAGAGTGTGTAACCGACGAGTCGATCGAGAATTCGGCGAGTTTCTTGGGCTTGTACAACTCGATTGTCGATATCGCGGCAGTGAGTTAAGGCGTCGCGGATAGCTTCGCGGGTGATTTCGTGAAACACCATCCGCTTGATGGGCACTTTGGGTTTGAGGATTTGCAGCAAATGCCAGGAAATGCTTTCGCCTTCCCGGTCTTCGTCAGTGGCTAGAATCAGTTCTGTGGCGTCTTTGAGGGCGTCTTTGAGTTCTTTAACAATTTTCTTTTTATCTTTCGGGATGACGTAGAGGGGTTCAAAGTCTGCTTCCACGTTTACGCCCAGTTGCGCCCATTTTTCTCCTTTAACGGCTTCTGGTATTTCTTCGGCGGAGGATGGTAGGTCGCGGACATGGCCCATCGATGCCTCTACACGGTAGGTGGAGGGCAGGAAGTTGCGGATGGTGCGGGCTTTGGTCGGAGATTCGACGATGACTAAGGTTGACATGGCATCTTTTAAATATGGATGGCAGCGCAGCTAGAGGGTCTAAGTTAGAGAGTTTAGGTCAGATGTCAAGGCTTCTTTCAACTTTGGGCGATTATTTTCAAACTACCTTAATTTTTAAGTTACTGCCGATCGGGTGGCAGGTGACAATGTGATGGGATTTTACTGCTGTGGGGGCAGAGGCTGCGAATCGCGTCTCTACAAGATGCACTCCTTGGATGACCTGACTTTAGCAGAATTGTCGGTAACTGGATGTTGAGACTGCAGGATGCGGGCGGATGGTTCCTCAATCTAGTTGTAACTTGAAGCTTGGGGAAAGTTGGGGCGATCGATTTTAGATTTTAGATTTTAGATTTTAGATTGGGAAAGATTTACTGACTAGAGGTTTGGGACTATCGATTTTAGATTTTAGATTTTAGATTTTAGATTGGGAAAGATTTACTGACTAGAGGTTTGGGACTTTGGTACAGTACGCTGTGCAGCATAAGCGTGGCGATCGCAAAAAAAGCAATCACAGAGGATTAAAATTACTGGAGCGATCGATGGAGTCTATGAACAATGCTATGACATTTGAATTCGACCATCTTTTCATCTTTACTGATATTGGTGCTTCGGAAGCTAATCGTTTATCATCCTTCGGTTTAGTGGAGGGTGGATCTCGCATTCATCGCGGACAAGGTACTGCCAATCGCTGTTTCTTTTTCCATAACGCAATGTTGGAATTGTTATGGATTCACGATCCAGAAGAAGCTAAGTCTGAGCCAATTCATCGGACTCGTCTTTGGGAGCGATCGACAAATCGGAATAATGGTGCGTGTCCATTTGCCATCTGTTTGCGTCCAGCCAAAGGTTCTGAAGACACAGTTGCATTTTCTAGTTGGGCATATCGTCCACCTTATTTATCTGAAACGATGAGTATCGCAGTAGGAACAAATAGTGATGTTTTGACTGAGCCCATGCTTTTCCAAATTTCCTTTGGTAAACGTCCAGATCAATACTCGGCCCAGAAGTCACAGCCTTTGGAGCATGGTGTTGGTTTACGTGAAATTACTCGCGTAGAATTAGTCAGTCCTGCTGCCAATAATCCGTCACCAGAACTTCAAGCAGTGCTTGAGACAAATCAGCTAAAGTTACGGATAGGAACCGAGTATTTGGTGGAGCTGGGTTTTGATGGAGAATTGCAGGGACAACAGGTAGATTTCCGACCAGGATTGCCGCTTATTATCAGTTGGTAATCTAAAACCGTAAAACAATTAATAATATGACTTCAGTATCGAACGAGCTGCGAGCGTTCGTACAGAACGCGGACTGACAAGTTCAAACAGATTAAAGGCAATTGAGAACTTTCCAGGTTTACTGAGTAAACTAGAGATATACTAACCCCCAATTTATTGAGGACTGGAAAATGGAGACAATTACTGACCTGCCTGGGTATCGCATAACAGAACAACTAGCAACAATTTGGGAGATAAGTAGGTACGCGCTGTAAAACGCAATTCTGTAAACGATTGTAAAGTATCCTTAGCCCTAAGCGTGGCTAAGTCAGCCCTGTTTACATACTGTTACATAGATCAGTTTAATTCCGCCTACCTACTTACGCTAGATTTAACTACTGTGATGAAAGCTTCGCAAGCGATTTCGGGTGAAATATTTTTGAGTAGGCTGCAGGAAAGATTGATGAAAATTGCTATCAAAAATGCGGGGACCCAAAAAGGTTTTTTGATTTTAGAAAAAGCGGGAAACAGGGCGCTAGAAGCGGAAGGTTCGGTGAAGGAGGATGCAGTTAGCGTGCTTGCAAGTGCGATCGCCAACTACGTCATCCGCACCCAGGGAAATGTGATGTTAAATAACGCCACCCAAGAGGGACAATTTACCTGCGCTCCTTATATTGCATCCACTCAACCGAAATCGCTTCTCTGCACTCCTCTGCTGCACCAAGGCAAGCTAGCAGGCATTCTTTACCTGGAAAATAACCTGACTTAACGGGCTTTGACTACAGATAGCCTATAGCGGTTAAAAGTGTTATCTCCCCAAATTGCCATCTCCATTGAAAATGCCCAACGATATGACCAATTAGGGGGCTACTCGCGAACGCTGGAACGTAAGGTTATAGAAAGAACTCAAGAATTGCAACAGGAAATTGCTCTCAGAATGCAGACAGAAAGAGCTTTGGGCCAGTCGGAGGAAAAGTTTTCTAAAGCCTTTGGTTCCAGTCTTAACCCGATCGCGATCGTCCGGTGAAAGCCGGCATCGTTTATATGCTCAAACTCGTCCTGTTGGTAGAGGACAAAATCCACGCCCGCAACACTAGAAGAAGTCTGGAATCTAACAGCGATCTCATTTTACATTTAATTAACATGAAATCACAGTATCGATCGTCAACCAGTCTAATCCTGCTCATCCTGCTCATCCTGAGTTATGCAGGTAACTACTTTAGCATTGCGATAATTTTCCATCTAGACTGGCTATTTGGCAGTGTGTTTACCATGTTGGTTGTGAGACTGTACGGATGGGGCTGGGGGACGCTCGCAGGGGCGATCGCGGGTTCCCACACAATCCTATTATGGAAACATCCCTATGGCTTTATCCTGTTTACCCTAGAAGCATTTTTTGTCGGCTGGGGATTGCGACGGCGCAGCAATAACTTACTTCTGCTCGACGTGATTTATTGGGGATTAATTGGGTTTCCCTTGTTGTGGTTACTATATGCTGGCGTTGGCAAGATTGAACCCAGTTTGGTGCTATTTATGTCACTAAAAAACCCAGTCAATCTAATTTGTAACGCCTTAGTAGCAAGTTTAATTCTAAATCATACCCCCATTGCTCAGTGGAGCGGTCGTTCCCCAGCAACGAAAATCATGAGTTTTGAGCAAACTCTCTTGAATTTGTTCGTTACTTTTGTGTTTATCCCAACTGTCATCCTGACGATTTGGAACTGCGATGGGGCTACCGCTCAGCAAGAACGTTATATCTTAGCAAATTTAAACTCTACCACCAAAAGTATAAGCAGAGAACTGCGGAACTGGCAGCAGCGTAGCCAAAACATGATGGCCGAACTGGCCGTCATTGCCAAGAATAGCAATTTGTCTCCATCAAATGCCCTCCAAAAATCCACTGAGTTAGTCGAGCAAGCCTTTCCAGAATTCCGCAATATTTACATCACTGATACTCAAGGAAAAATCATTGTATCAGCTATTTCCACAACTTCGATCGAGCTGGAACGATTAAAATACAATTCGTTTCTGATGGAGAAGCAGCCCAAACTTTCTGATAGTATATTGCTCGATCGCACTAACTTCTCTAGCATGATTCAAAGCGTTCCGATCTGGGAGGACGATCGTCTGGTGGGTCAGGTATTGGCAGAAATTGATGTTAATGCACTCGATCGCTGGTTAACCCAGAATTATCCAGCCTCCACAGATCTGATTACCGTGCTGAATTCGCAGCAGCAAGTGATTCTCAGCACTCGTCAGGATCTCAAGTTATTACAACCATTCGATCACAATGACAATGGCAAAATACAGCAAGTAGATGACACCACCCACCGTTGGATTCCCATTGTTCAAAATATGCCGAAGGCGGTACGCTGGCGAAAATCGTTCTATGTTCAGAAAGCAACGATCGGTGATAATTTTCCCTGGCAATTAGTCGTCGAAATGGCTAGTGCTCCCCATCTAGTTCTCTTAAATAGACTTTATACAAATAGTTTTGCAGTCTTGACGGCGATCGCGATGTTGACACCCCTGCTGACTAAACTTATCAGCCACCGTCTAATTCAACCTTTACAGCAACTGACTAACTTTACCACCAATTTACCAAATAAGCTGATTGAACGTAAAGAATTACAATTACCCATCAGCCGAGTAACCGAAATCAATGTCCTGACAAACAACTTCCAAATCATGGCAGGTGCTCTCCAGGAGAAGTTCCAAGAAATTCACTATGCCAGCCAAGAAATTCAACAAGCCAAAGAAATAGCAGATGCCGCTAACAAGGCTAAAAGCGAATTTTTATCAAAAATGAGTCACGAATTGCGGACTCCCCTCAATGCAATTCTCGGCTTTACCCAAGTGCTGGGACGCGACTCATCCCTTTCTCACATACAGCAGGGACAGATCGGCATCATTAGTCGTTCTGGCGAGCATTTGCTGACGCTGATTAATGACGTGCTGGAAATGTCTAAAATCGAGGCAGGTCGGATTACCTTAAATCCTACTAGCTTTGACTTGTATCATTTGCTCCATTCTCTCGAAGACATGCTCAAGCTCAAAGCTGATTCAAAAGGTTTAGCACTTAGCTTACACATCAATTCTAATATTCCTCAGTATGTAAAAACTGACGAAAGTAAATTGCGTCAAGTCTTAATTAATCTGCTAGGAAATGCGATCAAGTTTACTACCAAGGGAAGTGTGACACTTCGGGTTGCAGCAATTAGTGCGAAACAAAAGTCCCCAACAGACAACGAACCACGGACTATTACGTTTGAAGTGGAAGACACTGGTTATGGCATTGCTCCTACTGAAATAGATTCTTTATTTGAGGCTTTTGTACAAACTGATGCGGGTCGAAAATCTCAAGAAGGAACTGGCTTGGGTTTACCCATCAGCCGACAATTCGTACAACTGATGGGAGGAGACATTACCGTCAGCAGTACCTTGAATCGAGGAACAATTTTTAGTTTTAATATCCAAATTAGCTCCCCTGAGATGGCTGAAGTTCAACCTCGACAATCAAGAAGGCGGGTAATTGGTTTAGAACCCAACCAACCCTCATATCGCATCTTGGTGGTTGATGATAAATGGGAGAGCCGTTTGCTATTGGTTCATCTTCTCGAACCGCTTGGCTTGGACGTGCGCGAAGCGGAAAATGGTCAAGAAGCTATTAGAATCTGGGAAGCTTGGAAACCTCACCTAATTTGGATGGATATGCAAATGCCTGTGATAGACGGGTATGAAGCCACCAGACAAATTAAAGCCAAGATTCAAGATGAGGCTACCCCGATTGTTGCGTTGACCGCTAGCGCTTTTGACGAAGAGCGAGCCATTGTTTTATCATCAGGCTGTGACGATTTTGTGAGCAAGCCTTTCCAAGAAGAAGTTATTTTTGCCAAAATGGCTGAACATTTAGGGGTACAGTATATCTATGAAGATTTACCGAACTTTACATTATCTCAGCTTGAGGGCCAAGACTTGAGTGTCAAACAAGAGGAAAAAAGTGAAAATTTAAGGACAACTTTGGCGACACTGCCTGCGGAGTGGGTGATACAGTTACATCAAGCAGCTATCGATGCTGATGCAGAGCAGATTTTAAGTTTGGTCGCCGCAATCCCCGAATCTAATACTTCTTTTGCGGAGACCATCGCTGATTGGGCTAACAACTTTCGTTTTGATAAAATTACTAACTTAACTGAAAAAATTATTCCATGAGCAGTCATCAATTAGAATCTCATGTTGCCAATCTTTTAGTGGTTGACGATACCCCAGACAACCTGCGTCTTTTATCCACTATGCTGAGCGACAAAGGATATAAAGTTCGGGGCGTAATAAACGGGGAAATGGCCTTAAAAGCAGCGCGTTCAACCCCACCCGATTTGATTTTGCTGGACATCACGATGCCCCAGATGAATGGCTACGAAGTTTGCCAACACCTAAAAGCGGATTGCATAACTTCGGGTATTCCAGTTATTTTCTTGAGCGCCCTAGATCAAGTGTTGGATAAAGTCAAAGCATTTGCTGTTGGAGGAGTAGACTACATCACCAAGCCATTTCATTTAGAAGAAGTTTTAGCTCGTGTCGAAAATCAACTCGCTCTTCAGCGTTTGCAAAAAAAATTGCACGAGCAAAATGCGCGATTGCAGGAGTCCGAGGCTAAGGAGCGAGAGAAATCCCAACAACTAGAGCAGGCTCTACAACAGTTACAACAGGCACAAGCTCAACTCATCCAAAGCGAGAAAATGTCAAGTTTGGGGAATGTTGTAGCAGGGGTAGCTCACGAAATTAACAATCCGATTAGTTTCATTAAAGGGAACCTCTCGCCCGTAAGGGAGTACACTGAAGATTTGCTGAGGCTGGTGCAACTCTATGAAGAAGATTTGCCCAATCCCACACAAGCTATTCAGGAACAACTGGAGGCTATGGATCTCACTTTTCTCAGGAATGACTTGCCGAAGTTAATTGCTTCTATGAGCATAGGAGCTGACCGAATCGGAGAAATAGTGCACTCGCTGCGGAATTTTTCCCGACTCGATCAAGCTGAGTTGAAAGCGGTGGATATTCATGAAGGAATTGAAAGTACGCTGATGATTTTGCAGCATAGGCTGAAAGATGAAGCAGACCAAACGATAATTAAAGTGGTCAAAGAGTATGAGGATCTGCCAAAGATAGAATGCTACGCAGGGCAAATTAATCAGGTTTTTATGAATGTTCTGACTAATGCGATTGAGGCGTTGCAATCCCAAAAACGTTGGGCAAATGATCTAGATGATAGCAGCCCAATTCCTACTATTACTATTTGCACGAAATTACTCTCCAACTTTCAAGTGGGTATTTATATTACTGATAATGGGCCCGGCATAACCGAAGATATTCAACAACGCATATTTGACCCCTTTTTTACAACGAAGGAAGTGGGCAAAGGAAAGGGTTTGGGGTTATCGATTAGCTATGCTATCGTAGTGGGCGATCACGGCGGGCAACTCCGCTGTCTTTCGGTACCGGCTCAAGGGGCGACATTAGCCATCGAAATTCCGATTCACGTAAAGATTCAGCTCAGGTGAAAAGCAGTAAAACCTATACCGTGTAACCATTTGATCGAATAACGATTCTTATTAAGAAACCATGAAAGCTTTTATTGTAATTGCTCAACTAGGGCAAAAAAGGGAGCGATCAGTAGAGAGAGCTTGTTGAATAGATTGATAAGCCGTCAAGCCCTGACGCTTGCCAGTATTAACAACTGAACGAACAGCAGCAAACAAATCTCGCCCCCATTCCGAACGGAAGCCATTAGTCACACGGCGAAATATTACACTCATCCGAATCGCCTGTTCACTACTATTATTCGTGGGTGGAATTGTCGCATCTTCCAGAAATAGAAATAAATTGTCAATTAGCCCACCATAGCGTTTTCGTAACCGGATACCATCCGGATGGTGTGGCGCTAAATTCAAAATCCCCGTTAATCTTTCCTGTAAATTTTCTCGATATCGATTGAGTCTGGCATCGTCGATTTTTTCTCGTCGTCGATGGATGATAAAAGCCCTTAATAATAACCTCTTCATCCCTGGGGCAAAAATCCTGTCCCCAGCGTCAATTGCATATTGGCAATCGCGCAGTTGATGAGCCAAACACACTTGCCATTGTGGTGCGGGGTGATTTTTTTGAGCGCTAAATAAGTCTGACACCCAGATATCAGGACGATGTTCTCCTAGAACTTCGTTAATTACTCCAGTGCCTCGACTCGGACGGATGACGTGTAAACAAACATCCTGGTTCTGAAACACCCACTCCCACTGATTCTGTCCATTAACTCTGGCACTGGTTTCATCTGAACAAATTAATTTTGCCCGCTGCAACCGATGGAGTATTTGAGTTACTTGGTCATCTAAACTCGTTTTGACTTTCTTTAATAGGTTGGCGATTGCTCCTTCTGATATCTTAAGTCCAAAGACAGATGCCAATATGGACGATAGCCGTTCGTAACTGATGGCATGAGTGTAACGGAGATATGTGACTAAGCTTTGAATAGAACTGCCAAACGGTGAGCCTGGTTCCATTCCTAATGGTACAGGTGCAACATATTCGGTGTGACAGCAGGCACACTGACCACCATAACGTTCGATTCGGGTGATGATGGGACGAATTGGTGGTAGTTCGATTTTTTCGTAGACCGATTGCAATTTTTGGGCAGCAGTGGTGACTTTCTCTCCACACTGGGGGCAATTTTTGAGTTGGGCGATGATTGTTTGGTCGGGATCAGGATGTAGTTCTCTTCCTCCTCCTGCTCTTCCTACGCTCCCGGCTCTTTTTACCCCCTCAATTTTCGATTGCTTAATGTTGGGCTTGAATCCCTTCGACGGCGGAGTGCTAGAATTTTTGCTGGTTTTGGTGGGAACTTTATTTGGTTTTGCTTCCCCTGTAGTGGCTAAAGCGGCGGTGAGTTTTTGGATTTCTTGCCATAGCTCTACTATCAAGGCTTCTTTCGCCTCGTTCGATAGTTGCTTTAAGTCGGGGAGTTTTTCCATTCCTTGATCTAATGTCTATCTCGTCTTCTTGTCAAGGGGGTTGAGCAATTACCTTTTATTTTCGTACCTCTTGAGAATTAAGCTGTTGATTTAGCGAATGCTTGAATTCTATAAGTCCTTCTTTGACTACGTTTTAGATACCTGAATCCTTACGATTCACCACTCTAGGAAATGTTTTACTAAAGAAGATTTGGTCGGGTTATAAGCCACACTAAAATCCAAGTAGTCAAAAAGGGTGTAAAATCAGGAAGCGTGTTTATTTATGAGTCAGTTGATTGGCAATTTTTACACAAATTTCTATTAATCACAAGCTGATACTTTTAGTCACAGAGTCCGAAACCTTTTCCGGCAACGCTCCTTAAATTACCAACGGTCGCCGACTTGCTTTTTTTTCACTAGCTTATGCACGCACTCTCAAACCCAAAATAATGATGAATTTCCACCCTCATTTTTTTTCGGCAAAAACCCTAGCAATTGTTTGTGCAATTGCTGCGTTTGTTGTCCTTGCTAGCAAAGTCTTTGCCACAACAATCGATTATGCACCGCCATTTAAAGAAACCAGCTTTTACAGTACGACGATATCTGCTAATAAGGATTTAGCTGACATTTATTATCCTAAACCCTCCGATCTTAATTCGGGTAATTACTCTTTCCCCATTGTACTTTTATTGCAAGGTGCGCTTGTAGATAAATCATTTTATTCAGATTACGCTAGCCACGTGGCGCAGTACGGCTTTGTGGTAGTTGTTCCGAACCATTTGCGCCCTTCGCCCTTTAATCCCACTTCACCGCCTAGCTTGGTGGCAGAAACTTCGCAAATAGCGGCGGTTTTGTCGCAAATGGCGATCGAAAGCACAAACCCCACATCTCCGATCGCGTCTGTTATCGATACGCAGCGCCTTGGTTTATTGGGTCATTCTTTTGGTGGTGCAGTGGGGTTATCAGTGATTGCTAACAAATGTCTCCCAGAATTGTATTTGTGTCAAGAGCCATTTACGCGCCCGAAAGAACTATTAGCGGGTGCATTTTTTGGAGCTAACTTGCGGAATTCCATTGCTAATGAATAGACATCTCCAAAATAGTAACATTATGTGGTAAAAGAACATAAGAGACCTTTTTTTACACAGAAAGATGAGCGACATCCTGAATCATATTGAAGAAAATCATAAAGAAACACAGCGATTAATTGGTCTGGCCTATGAAGAGTTACAACAATTGCTCCAAAATGCCGAAGGATTACATCATGAAAAACAAGCTTTACTAGAAGCAAAGAAAGTGAGAATTATTGCTAGAGGAGGAGGTCGGAAACCGAAACTATCTCTTCCCGAACAAATAATTTTAACCTTGGTCTATCTGAGGCATATGACAACATTTCAACTTCTGGGCATCCAGTTGGGAGTAAGTGAGTCTACAGCAGCTAATGATACATTTAACTATTGGTTGCCGCACCTGCGAGAACTGCTACCATCTAGCTTGCTGGAACAAGTAAAAAAAAACGCTGCTGACCATGCAATAGTTAAGGAAATACTCACAGAATATGAATTAATAGTAGATACCTACGAACAAGTCAGAGAGAGACCTGGAGATAAGGATGAACAAGAAAAATACTTTTCAGGCAAGAAGAGTAATCATACATTCAAAAGTCAAATAATTATCATGCCCGATGGTAGAGATATAGTTGATGTTGTGGCAGGGGAACCTGGACCTAAAAGCGATATAACCTTATTCCGGGAATATCGCTCCGAGTTTGACCCTCAACAAAGATTTAAGGGAGATAAAGCTTACGTGGGAGAAGATTTAATAACAACTCCCATTAAAAAACCCAGAAACCGAGAATTAACAACTGAACAAAAAGAACAAAACAAAGCGTTTTAGGCTCGCCGGATTTTTTTGGAACATCGAATTAGAACGGTCAAGATATTTCGAGTTGCCCAAGAAAGATTTAGATTAAACCCCCACAAATATGAGCAAGTAATTTTAACGATTTGTGGAATAGTAAGGTTGCGAATAGGAGCCTTAATATTACCATTAGGAAAAGCGGGAAAATGGTCAAATTAAAATTTACATAGCTTACTCAATATTTTGGCATAGTTATTAAGAATAAATATCTCAAAGTCTGGTTTCATCGTACACACTAGCTAATTTAGGATGATTACATTTACGTCCTAGAAATTAACTACACAGAGGCTTTGAGTGTTTTCGGAGATGTCTAATTTGTACCCATCGCTAATGATGGCATTGCAGTGGCGTTGATTCAAGGCGATATCGATAGTGTCGCCCTGCCCGATCGCTCTCAAAGCACCTTTGATAACATTCAAACACCACCCAAAGCTTTGATTACTGTTATGGGTGCAAATCACTTCGGCATTACCGATCTTAATAACCCCCCTGGTGCGAACCCCGATCGCAATACTGCTACCTTAGAGCGAGCCGTGGGTATTGAAACGATCGCCCGTTGGAGCGCCCTGTTTTTGCGTGCAAATATGCTTAATGATCGAGGTGCATTTGATTATATTTACTCTCAAGGTGACGCCCTCGATCCGAATGTCCGTATTACCACCGTTGCAGTTCCCAAACCATCTTCTAAGTAGGGCTTGCTGAATAATCGAGTGCATATTGCGTCGCGAAAGGTTTCGAGCGCGCGAGCGAGAATAAAGTGCAAGAT
>NZ_JAUBUG010000109.1:9514-14894 GCF_036705345.1 Microcoleus sp. B3-D2 | reverse complement strand
TGCACTTTATTCTCGCTCGCGCGCTCGAAACCTTTCGCGACGCAATATGCACTCGATTATTCAGCAAGCCCTATGTAAAACCTCCCTCACTGTTTGTGGGGTCCAATTAAAGTGAGCAGCTATTTTTTCAACCTACGGGCCATGTGCATTTAATCTAATTACTTCTGCTCGGTCTTTGACTTTTTGGGGAACATCCGTAGTTCTCAGTTTTAATAGGGTTTTATCTTGCTCCTGACTGAGAAATACCCTTAATCTAGCGCCCATATATTGAGTTACCTCAGTAGACGTATTCTCTATGTTTACTTATTTTAACATAGTTTGGTTTTTTCTCACCGACTTACTTAGATGATATCGCCGAACAATTGGCAAACTTACTTAAAGATTTACAAAAAGAAAGAGACTCATTTATTGATTTAGGCATCAACTTTGAAGAGAAAGCATTTTACGACATTTTAAAATCTGTCGCTCAGAAATACGAGTTTGAGTATCCAGAAGATAAACTGATTAAGCTTTCCCGTGAAGTTAAGGCGATCGTTGATGACAAAGCTAAATATACACACTGGTCACAAAAGGAAGATATCAAGGCAGAGTTAAAATTTGCTTTAATCTTGATCCTTGATGAAAATGGCTATCCGCCTGTACCAAAGGATGAAGTATTTAAAGAGGTTTTTGAACAGGCTGAGAACTTCAAGAAGTATAGTTAGGAATAAATTATTAATTGGATGCCTAAGCTAGTAAGGTGATTTCGTGGCTTAGGCATCCATCTATAAGACAATCTAACAGATTTGTTCAAAAGAGTCAAAATAGTTTTATCCCTTACAGCAGTTTCCGAACAACCTTCTGCGTACTTCATCAATAAGTTATTAACTTTCTAAACTTCTATGCCTGACTTAATTACCATTCCTGGCTTTGCTGAACTTCAAGCTCTTACACTCGGCGACTCCCGCATTAAAATTGCCGTTTTGGATGGCCATGCCGATCTCGATCGCGCTTGCTTTCAATGCTGAAGCGGTACGGATGGCTTTTCTTAATAGTGCGATTCCCTGCGATCCTCAAGAAGTTGCAGAACCGCAACGTTGTTTAGTTGGTAAATTGAATATTCCTGGTGCTTATCAATTGTTGACTGGGAAGACTTTATCCAGCATTCAACCATCTGCTGCTGAAGGAATAGGGAAGAAGGAAGTAAGTCTACAATTTATAGTTCCAATCAGTTTTGCTTTTTTAGTGTGCGAGCATCCCGATCGCTTTCACCACGCAACCCAGGGGGACGATCGCATTTCTAAACAATGCTACTCGCTCTTAGGGGACGATCGCACTCCGGTACAATCGGGACACAACATTGTTGTGTCCCTACAAATCCCCTCTAAACCATCTCTGGCGAAACTTGCATAGCCGGCTGCGGCTGGAACTGGAACAGCGAATAAACCACATTGCGGCGGATATCCGTCATCATGTCCAAAAACAGCTCGTAACCTTCAGTTTTGTACTCGATCAGCGGGTCTTTCTGGCCGTAACCACGCAGCCCTACCGACTCGCGCAAAGCATCCATTTGTTGCAAGTGTTCCCGCCACAAAGTATCAATTTGCTGCAAAATAAAGAACCGTTCCGCATCTCGCATCAATTCGGCTCGGATTGCATTAACTTCCGCTTCTTTAATGTCGTAAGCATTGCGGACTTGTTCGTGCAGGAATGTTTTAATTTCCTCAACTGACAAATCTTCTAGTTGATCTGGTGTCATGTCAGCCAGCAGATAAACAAATTCCTTCACTTTGCTGACGAGTTTGTCGAGTTCCCATTCTTCCGAAGGTAAATCGGGATTGATGTATGCTCCCACGATGTCGTCCATCGTCTGTTCGGCATACCTAATTACCTGTTCTTTGGAGTCCAAACCTTCCAATACTCGGCGACGTTCTGCATAGATTGCTCGACGCTGATTGTTCATCACTTCGTCGTATTCAAATACCTGCTTGCGGATATCGTAATAGTAGGTTTCGACTTTTTTCTGAGCGCCTTCGAGGGAACGAGTCAGCATTCCAGATTCGATCGGCATATCCTCCTCAACACCGAAAGCCTTCATCAAACCGGCCACCCGTTCGCCGCCGAAAATCCTGAGCAAATTGTCTTCCAAACTCAAGAAAAACCGTGTAGAACCAGGGTCTCCTTGGCGTCCCGCCCGGCCGCGCAACTGATTGTCGATCCGGCGCGATTCGTGGCGTTCGGTACCGATGACGTGCAAGCCTCCCAACTTCACGACTTCATCGTGTTCAGTGCTGGTAAAAGCATCGTATTCGCTGCGAGTTAAATTGTAAGCTTCCCGCAATTTTTGAATTACCGGGTCTTTTGTCGGCGCTTTTTCCGAAGCTATAGCCACGATGTCATCGGCTTGCAATTCCGAGAGCGATCGCTCGCCGTACTCCTTCACCGCCAATTCCACCGCCGCCTTGAGCAGTTGCTCGGCATTTTTCGATAGCTGCGTCGGGAAAATCTGCGCCGAAGCTTTCCAAGACTTTACCTTTTTCGTGGTCGGAGCAAAACCTTGAGGTGCGGGGCGGCCACTAATACCCGGTACTTGTACCACCGAAAACCCGTCTTCATCCTCGGGTCGCACGATCCGGGGCATAAAATATTCCCGCAACTTGAGGCGCGCCATGTACTCAGAATTACCGCCCAAAATAATATCAGTACCGCGTCCCGCCATGTTGGTCGCGATCGTCACAGCACCTTTGCGTCCGGCTTGAGCGATAATTTCTGATTCCCGCTCCACATTTTCCGGTTTAGCATTAAGCAAATTGTGAGGAATTTTCCTCTCCAGCAGCAGCCGCGACAGCAACTCCGACTTTTCTACGCTTGTAGTGCCCACCAGCACCGGCCGACCGATCTCGTGCATTTCCGCGCATTCTTGGGCGATCGCATTCCACTTCCCAGCCTCCGCCTTGTAAACCATATCCGAAAGGTCTGTGCGGCTGGTAATCCGGTTAGTGGGAACCAGGGTCACTTCCAGATTGTAAATCTTCTCAAACTCGGTTTCTTCTGTCTTCGCTGTCCCAGTCATCCCCGACAGCTTCGGATAAAGCAAAAAGAAATTCTGATAAGTAATCGTCGCCAGCGTCTGAGTTTCCGGCTGAATTTCCGCGCGTTCCTTCGCTTCGATCGCCTGGTGCAAACCGTCACTCCAGCGCCGTCCCGGCATCACCCGGCCGGTAAACTCATCCACAATCACGACTTCGCGATCGGGAGTGACGATGTAGTTAATATCCTTAATAAACAATTCCTTCGCCTTAATCGCATTAAAAATGTAATGCGCCCAAGGGTCAGCCGGGTCGTACAAATCCGTAACACCTAACAACCGCTCAGCTTCACCAAACCCTTCATCGGTCAATAGCACATTCCGAGCCTTTTCGTCAACCTCGTAATGTTCTTCATTTTCCTTTCTCAGAGCAGCAGCTACCTCAGCCGCCCGTATATACTTCTCACTGGGGCGTTCCACCTGGCCGGAAATAATTAAAGGCGTCCGTGCTTCATCAATCAGCACTGAGTCAACCTCGTCAATCACGCAGAAATTAAAAGGACGCTGCACTACATCTTCCATGACAGTAGCCATGTTGTCGCGCAAATAATCAAAGCCGACTTCGCTGTTAGTGGCGTAGGTAAGATCGCAGCTATAATTTTTCTTTCGTTCCACCTGATCCATGCCCTGCTGAATCAGTCCCACAGTCAATCCCAGGAAGCGGTGCACTTGTCCCATCCATTCCGCGTCCCGTCTTGCGAGATAATCGTTGACGGTGATGATGTGTACGCCTTTACCGTTGAGGGCGTTGAGGTAAGCCGGCAGCGTCGCCACGAGAGTTTTGCCTTCACCGGTTTTCATTTCGGCAATTTGGCCTTTGTGCAGGATAATGCCCCCGAGGAGTTGGACATCAAAGTGGCGCATTCCTAAAACCCGTTGTCCTGCTTCCCGCACCACTGCAAAAGCCTCGGGCAAGATTTCGTCTAGGATCTCTTTCTCTTCGTTGAGAGATTTAGCTTTTGCCAGACGTTCTTTAAACTCCGCCGTTTTGCCTCTGAGGTCGTCGTCTGAGAGTGCGCGGAAGTCTTGTTCCAAGATATTGATATCAGCTACCCAAGGCTGAAATTTTCTAAGTTTGCGCGCGTTGGGATCGCCTAGCAGATTTTTAAACATGGCAGGAGAGGCAGATTTTTAATAATTTAGCTATTAGCTTTCAGGGTTACGGGCTGTAGTGTTAGCCACAACATATACCCTCCCCGATTGTAGCAACCATTGGCTCTCCTCGGCCGTGGCTGCGGGCGATCGACCGATTTTCGATTTTCGATTTTGGATTTTAGATTGAATAATCGATCGATTTTGGATTTTGGATTTTGGATTTTCGATTGAATAATTGACCTCTGTTCCCGGTTATTAAGGGGATGGAGGGCCCTAATCGTCAAACAGCAGACTGACCGCATTTTTGGTGAAAAGTCCGGAAGTGCGATCGGGTTTTACTCGGGCAAAAGCTACATACTTCTAAAAATCCACCGGCGATCGATTTCCCTCACCCGCCACCAAATCCCACAACGCATCAATACCTGAGCCGACATATTCTGTATCCTGATGGCGATCGATCCATTGCACGACAGCAGGCAAAACGTCACTAGATTTGAGGCCCAACTTACCCAAGGCTTCTGTTGCCTGACGACGCACGAACTCCTGCCCATCTTCCAGACTTAGTAGCAGAGCACTGATGACACTTTCTGAAGCATTTCCCAAGTTGCCCAAGGCTTCTGCTGCCGAGTAACGCACCCACTCATCCTCATCTTCCAGACTTAGTAGCAGAGCATTGATGACGGATTCTGAAGCATTTCCCAACCTGGCCAAGGCAAATGCTACCGAGCTACGCACTAAGTTATCCCCATATTCCAGACCTAACAGCAAGGCACTGATCACGGATTCTGAAGCATTTCCCAACTTGCCCAAAGCTTCTGCTGCCGAGGCACGCACCGAGTAATCGCCATTTTCGAGACGTAGCAGCAAGGCACTGATCACGGATTCTGAAGCGTTTCTCAATTTGCCCAAGGCAAATACTGCCAAGTCACGCACAAAGTTATCGCCATCTTCCAGACTTAGTAGCAGAGCATTGATGACGGATTCTGAAGCATTTCCCAACTTACCCAAGGCAAATGCTGCCGAGGCACGCACAAAGTTATCGCCATCTTCCAGACGTAGCAGCAAGGCACTGATCACGGATTCTGAAGCATTTCCCAACTTACCCAAGGCTTCTGCTGCCAAGTAACGCACCGTATAATTCCCATCTTCCAGACGTAGCAGCAAGGCACTGATCACGGATTCTGAAGCATTTCCCAACTTACCCAAGGCTTCTGCTGC
>NZ_JAUBUG010000109.1:0-9414 GCF_036705345.1 Microcoleus sp. B3-D2 | reverse complement strand
CAAGTAACGCACCATATAATCCTCATCTTCCAGACGTAGCAGCAAGGCACTGATCACGGATTCTGAAGCATTTCCCAACTTACCCAAGGCTCCTGCTGCCACGTAACGCACCAACTTATAGCAATCTTCCAGACGTAGCAGCAAGGCACTGATGACGGATTCTGAAGCATTTCCCAAATTGCCCAAAGCTTCTGCTGCCAAGTAACGCACCATATAATCCCCATCTTCGAGACGTAACAACAGGGAACTGATGGCGACTTCTTTTTCCCCTAATGCTGCTTGATATTCCTGCAATCGATTTTCATCAACACCCCTTGCTTTCAAAAGTTGCAAAGTTTGTGCCTCAAACTCAGTCTCACTCATACTGCAAAGGATTTGCAAAACCTGAGAGCGAACTCTGCGACCAACCTGTTCCTCATCCTTTACCTCCAACTCAACCAACTTCTGCAAAATCTCCCCAGTTAGACTGGAATCTGCCACCTTTAACTCTTTAATATTTTCAGCAAGACAACTGCCAGCAAAAAACAAATCGCGGTGCAACCATTCCTCATGCTCGCTATTCGCGGTCAAAATTGCCTGCATCGCTTTCGCCGCTTTCTTCGGTTTTTGTTGAGCAATCAACAACAGCAACACTTCCCGCCAGTGGGGGTCATGCAAATGCTCTCGAATATGCTTGAGAACAATCTCAAAATCATCGTCATCATCTGCCTGATAGCCGATTTCCTGAGCGCACAAATATTCTTGAAAAGTCTTGTGTACAAAAGCGTACAAATCTTGTCCTTGTTCGTTGAGCAATCCCGTCCGCTGTTGAATAAAATCAACAAATCGTTTAGCTTCCTCTTTTGCCTGGAACCGTTCAACCTGTTTTTTGGTTTTAATGTTCTGAGTTAACTGCTCTAACAATTCATCCTTAGCAATCAGAGTCCCGCCTTCAGGATTATCCGTACTACCGTGAGTGTGAATCCAATAGGCTAGAATTTCCATCAGCCGCCGTAAGTCGTCTGCATCTAAACATTTGAATACTGACTTTTCTGTCATATTTTTGTTAGCATCCCAACACTTTAACAGTGTCTCCACAGCTTTTTCATAAAGCTTGTGGCGTGCCCTCGGCAGTACAGCTTGATAGCGGTGAATCAAAGCAATGATTGTCAGCAATAGCGGATTTCTCGCCAACAATTTAATTCGGTCATTTTCATCCAGAGCTTTTTTAATGCTATCTTTGCGACGTTGAGCTTCCGCCGCATCTCGAACGCGGCTGTCGTACCAGCGATTAATAAACTCATCAACCTTAGGATCATCAAAAAGTTGTAACTGATAGTGTTCAAACTCCGAAGTATTAAAAAAATCGCGTTTGTAACCAGCAGGGCGAGAAGTAATAATTGCCAGATTTTGACGATACTGCCCCAAAAAACTATCAATGTGCTGCACCACCGCATAGCGCTTGGATTCTTCCACAACCTCATCCAATCCATCCAACAAAATCATCGCCCTACCGTCGGCCAGCCAATACTCAAAAAAGCCTTCTGGCAGCGGTTTCACGGACATAGTTTTCTCCGCAAACTGGCGGGCATAGTCGAGGAGATTGATATCTGAAAGCCTAGCAAAATCGCGAATCTTAATCAAAATCGGCAAGCAATCTATCCCAGAATCCCAGCCGAGTTTTTCTGGAGCATTCTGAGCCAACATCACCGCAAAAAAGCTCAGTAAAGTTGTTTTACCAGAACCCGGAGCGCCCAGCAAGACAAATCTCTTTGATTGATTCTGATTCAATAAGTGTGAGGCTAAAAGTTTTCTTCTTGAGCGGGTTTCTCGCTGAAATAGTGGCAAAACTTTGCCTTCTTCTAATCCTTGGATATCCAATTGAACATAAATATTTACCTCTTCCACGACATCGGGCATAACAAAAATATGAGCCAATTTTTCCGATTTTTCGATTTCCTGACCTTCGACAGCAATGCCAGCAAACTTAACATCATCAAACCAGTTAGCCAGTTGCTTCAAATAGTCTGCTTTGGCAACTTTAAACCTTAAATAACTACTTGTTTTATGGAAATAGTTTTCAGCAAAAACATCCAACCAATCATGCAGTCTTTCGGGAGCAAATCTGCCTTGAATTTTCTTGTGTTCTGGGACTGTAGCATTAAAAGCTGCAACTAAAAACTCAACTTGAGGTTTTTCTTGGTCGTTGAAAGGTTTCCGGAGTTCTGGAAGTGCTTCGGTCAAAAAACTGTTAAGAAAATCTTCGACTACACCCTGTTCGCAAGCAGAGAATAATTCATGAGTTTTCTGGGCAGCTTCGATGCCACAAATACAAGCTTTGTCAAAATCGCTAGGATTAATTTTTTTCATAGCTTCTTTGAATACAATTTCTGCAAGTTTTGCGCCAATTCCTGGTGCTATTTTTAAGGCGGCTGCTCCAAATTCAATCATGGTAATTTTAAATATTTTTGTTTAATATAGTTTACACTGGTATTATTATCAATGTCAGTGATATTTAAAGTTTTCTTGTGGGGTGGGCCCCAGAGCCCGCCCCGATCGCCCTTATTGAAAATGCTGTCACATCTCAGGTCAGATTAACCCTAGTTTTAAACAGGCCTGGGCACTTCGTAAGTCAAAAAGTCATAGGCCATTTTCGTATTCGGAAAAATTGCCTGCGCTTCCTTGAGCAAATCATCCAGGACGATCGCATTCCCCGGAGCGTAACGCGGGCTAAAATGCGTCATAATTAGCTGTTTCGCCCCAGCCGTCAAAGCCACTTGAGCCGCCATTGTCGAAGTTGAATGCAGGCGATCGAAGGCCATTTGAGCATCTTGATGAGCAAAAGTCGCTTCATGGATCAACAAATCAGCATCCTTCGCCAATTCCACCGCCCCGTCACAAAAAACCGTGTCCGTACAATACACAAACTTGCGCCCGATTTGATCCGGGCCGCAAAAATCAGTACCTTTAAACTGTCGCCCGTCCGATAACTTTACCGTCTTTCCTTGTTTTAATTGACCGTAAAGCGGCCCGGAAGGAATACCCACAGCCTGAGCTTTTTCTACATCAAAATGTCCCGGACGGTCTTTCTCAGTTACTCGATAACCAAAAGCAGTAACTCGGTGCTTCAAAGGGCCGCAGCTAACAATATATTCGTCATCTTCATAGATGACTCCCTCGTGAATTTTGTGCACCTTCACCGGGTAAGAAAAATGAGTTTGAGAATAACGAATGCCAGCTTGCAAATATTCTTCAAGCCCCGGAGGCCCGTAAAGATCGATGCGCTTGACATTCCCCGCCAAACCGCAGCTAGCGAGCAAACCCATTAAGCCGAAAATATGGTCGCCGTGCAGGTGAGTGATGAAAATGCGGCTCAGTTGGCTGACTTTTAGGTCGCTGCGGAGAAACTGGTGCTGAGTTCCTTCGCCACAGTCAAACAGCCAGAGTTCCGCTCGCTGGGGCAAGCGGAGGGCGATGCTGGAAA
Organism: Microcoleus sp. B3-D2; assembly: GCF_036705345.1. NCBI lineage: Bacteria > Bacillati > Cyanobacteriota > Cyanophyceae > Oscillatoriales > Microcoleaceae > Microcoleus > Microcoleus sp. B3-D2. The sequence continues at coordinate 5,951 of NZ_JAUBUG010000109.1, read as the reverse complement.
CGTTGCGCGATCGCGTGGGTACGCCGGAGCTAGTTCCGAGAAATGTAATCTGCAAGAGTCAAATCACCTCAATTAAGTCTTAAAAAATATGTTACATATATCCAGAGTGCGACTGATCCGACATACAGGAAATAGTCGCAGCCAGGAACCGGGATAAATCGCTGTTCCTGCGAACATCTAGTTGCTAAAATCATTTTCGACAAGCGCACAGAGTGCCAAACCCAATTCTAACGTTTTCTTTCTTCGGTTCCTCTTCCTTTTGCCCGAAGCGCAGCTTCCCCTTAAAACTTGTCAAACTCATACAGCATAAAAGGAAAATTTTCAAATGCAGTCAGGAGTATTCTTTGTTTCCGTTCTTTCGACATTAAAAAAACGCTACTTTTGGATTTCGTTGTTGTTTTGGCTGGTAATGGTAGCCCCAGCACAGGCCGCGCTGATATTGCGAGTTGCGGTACAAGACGGGGCAAGTCAGATAAAAGTCGGCAGTTCTACAAAGGCTGCAATCCGGGACGGTAGCGGGCGCAATTTGGGCGAACTGTCGGCAAACGGTTCTCAGTCAGCTCAATTGCGATCGGGAACAGTGGCGATCGGTCGCTGGGCCGCCAACCAAGTTTGGATCGAGCCGACGGGGAACGGTTATGTCTGGATTGGCGATCGTTGGTATCGGGGACGCACGCTTCTAGTTCCCGAAAAAGGAGGCTTGACGGCCGTCAACTACGTCAATATAGAACAATATCTCTACAGCGTTCTCGGCGCCGAAATGAGTGGCAATTGGCCTCAAGAGGCTTTGAAAGCCCAAGCAGTCGCCGCCCGTTCCTACGCTATCCACCAGCGCCTCAAAAGCGAAACCGAGCTTTACGACGTGGACAATACTCAGTCTTCGCAGGTTTACAAAGGACTACAAACAGAATCTTCTGGCACTTATTCCGCAGTCGATGCAACCGCTGGTCAAGTTCTGGCCTACAACGGTCAGATAATTTTAGCCGCTTTCCACTCTGCGTCTGGGGGGCATACGGAAAATGTCGAGGATGTTTGGACGGAACCCTTGCCTTACCTGCGTGCTGTTCCTGACTTCGACCAAGGGGCGCCGGTTTACCAATGGAAAGAAAATTTTTCTCGGGCTCAAATCAGCAGTAAGATTTCTGGCGTGGGCAATGTGATCTCGATGAAGCCAGAACGCACTACCGCTCACGGCAGCGTTTTGAGGATGAAAGTAGTTGGAGATGGCGGTTCTAGGGTCATGAGTGGCGCAGATTTACGCAGGGTTTTAAATTTGAGGAGTACGCGGTTTACCGTGATTCCTCAGTATGCGGGCGCTGGGAACCCAAGGAACAGCGGCCAAGCTCCTACCGGTTTTCAAGTTGCTGGCAAAGGTTTCGGCCATGCTGTAGGAATGAGTCAGTGGGGTGCCTACAATTTGGCCAGACAGGGATACGGCTACCAGCAGATTTTGTTGCACTATTACCGGGGTACTACTTTGGCTAGAATTGCAGTCCAGTAACTGCTGGGAATGGGCAAGGAAGAAGGAAGAAGGAAAAATAAAAAGGAGGAAAGAATAAGGGAAAAACAGCTATTTCTGTATCCGTCACTTCCGTGTCCTGAATACAACGAATTAATTGGGAACTTGTATCGCCCTTCGACTACGCTCAGGAACCGCGTAGTCGAAGACCAAGAACTGCGTAGCCGAAGTATTGGGAATTGGGAATGACTAATGACTGAGGACTAACTACATGACTAACTACATTAAGGATTGCTATGCAAAAGTGGGAGTATTTATTTGTGGATGCGAATATGTATCCTTTTGGAAACAAGCTGATTAGTTTATATGTAAACGGTGAAGAACAGCGAGATTGGAAACAAGGCTCGCTGCATCTATTTGTCAATCATTTGGGGGAGGAGGGATGGGAACTTGTGGCTCTAGATCACGACTCGAAGTATGACCAAAATTGTTTGATTTTTAAACGCCCTAAGGTTATTTAAAAAAACTCGGACTAGAAAAAATTATGACCTCAATAACGATTGACATTTTCCACAATTCTTAGCAACGAGCTAAAAGCCCGTTCCCCAACAAAGATGTTTTATTGCGGAACACGCATCCTGCCTATTCTTAAAAATGGCGCAAGCTTTTAGATCAACCTAACTTAACAACAAACAAGAATTTTTTTTCATTAGTATTACAAGTTGTCCGAGCGATCGATCCTCCGCTGCCATTCGGCATCTATTTTTGCTGACTGTTCTAGTTCTTGTTGGGTTAATTCCGTTTCTGTTGTATAAGCTAAGTCTTCTCCAGTCAGAAAGTTTTCTGCTGCAAATTCCCGAGCGTAGGTGAGTTTTTTGAGCAAGGTGCTATCAGGTTCGTTTAATAACATTGCTCGCTGCTGACGCTCTTGATTGCGGGCTTCTATCCGGCTATTTTTCCACTGAATCCAGAAGTAGCGAATTAAAGGAATTGCAAGAAATCCGACGCCGTAAATCAGGATCATGGGATAAACAGCGCTGACGAAACCGATAAATCCACCTGCGATTAAATTATTAGTTAATAGATTCCCCAAAACTAACGCACCGACAAGATTGACAGCTCCTAACCCTGCTGCGAGCATGATTTTGCCGGAGCTGGCGTTGCTGAAACGCCACAGCATTTCTCGCAAATAAGCTGCTACTGGTTGAGGATTTTTCTGGACGGCTGTGGTTTGCAATTGCGGAAAATGGTAAATTATTTGCCCTTCGGGGCTGACTTCGGGGCGGCCGTCAAAACGGGCTAGAGCCGGTAACATATATTCTTCGTATTCTCGGGCGTATCCCTGTCCGAGATTGTCTAGATATGGGGCAATTTGTTCGGCGACGACGGCGCCTCGGTTGTTGCCAATTGCAGTCGCAATATCGATCCACTTGCGCTCTTCTAGATTGTAATTGGGATTCCCGTCTCCAAATAGAAAGGAGAAAACTGCTTCTAGAAAACTCATCTGGGGTTTTTGGCCAGTTAAGCGCGATCGCTGCTGGTGGTATCGTTGGTCGTGGTTCCAGTAAAATATCCCGCTTAAGTCGTTCCAGAAGTAGGGAAAAAACGAAAAGCCGCCGCCGCTGTCGCCCCCGCCGCCACCGTCTCCTCCTCCCCCGTTATTGCTGTCGCTGCTGGAGAGTAAACTGGAGATTAAAATAGTGATAGCAACAAAAATTAAGAGGATGGAAGCTACCAGCACTATGCCAAAAGATATCCGAATTAGATAAAATAAAATGCGCCAGATTTTTTGCCACCATTCCTGCAACTGCAAGCGCAAGAATTTGTTTCGCAAAATATCTCGAAAGTTCTTGGGAAATAGGTAGGCAATGTCGCCGGATTCTGCTACTTGCAGGTTGCCGCCTGCTTCGGAGGCGAGGGTTAACAGTTCTCGCTGGGCAAAATTGATATCTAATCCAGCTTTTGCCGCCACGTCTCCAACCGTAACGCGGTAGCCAAGTTGTTCGACGGCTTGCATAATGGTGGGATTCGGAGCCATAGGTTTCTCTCTGTGAAAATTACCCGGTTATTTTTATTATATATTGCAGGAATTCGAGCTGGTTTTGGCGATCGGGTTTCTGATTTTTTTTGATGCTGCCCTTGACTTTGGGGCAAAATATTGCTATTGTTTTGCCGAATAACTTTTAAGTATGGGCTGAACTCGGATAGCTTAATAAAACTTTGTGATTGAATTTCTCCTCGGCAGGCTATTTGCTTGTTTGCTCTGAGGGTCAACGAGGGGGATTATGGCTACAGTTAGTAGGCTGTGCGCGATCGCCCATTGGCGTTAGCGAATCGATCCGAAGGCAAGCCATCTAAGAGGATCGCCCCTGCACCCTACTGCAAAAATTTTCCTTTCAGCACGGGTTTTTGTAAGTTTTGTTTAGAGTGCGAGAGAGAGGTTAAAGAAATCTGGTTTTTTTGCAAGTCTTGCAAGACTTATATAAAATAGATAGAGCTTGCGCGGGTGTTAAACCCAAGGGCGTGTTTTAAGCTTCGCACTTGCGATCGACTAGACTTTTTAGCGCCCTCAACACAACTGCCAACTAAAACAGTGGCGCAATTATTAATAGGAAAACTTTACAGGCTAATTTTTCGGATTAGCCACTAACCAAAGAATCGCATATGCCAAGAACTCAACGCAACGATAACTTTATTGACAAAAGCTTCACGGTGATGGCTGATATCATCCTGAAGATTATGCCGGCGAAAAAGCAGGCGAAGGAAGCTTTTGCTTATTACCGGGATGGTATGTCAGCTCAAGCAGATGGCGAATATGCTGAAGCGCTGGAAAATTATCATGAAGCGCTGAAGCTGGAGGAAGATCCTTACGATCGCAGTTATGTCTTGTACAATATCGCGCTGATCCATACTAGCAACGGCGAACACGATAAAGGTTTGGAATATTACAGCGAAGCTCTGGAGCTCAATCCGAGAATGCCACAAGCGCTGAATAATATTGCTGTGATTTACCACTATCAAGGGGAAAAACAAAAGGAAGCTGGCAATCTAGAAGCGGCGGAAGGGCTGTTTGATAAAGCGGCAGATTATTGGAAGGAGGCTATTCGCTTGGCCCCCAACAATTACATTGAGGTGCAAAATTGGCTGAAGACAACAGGTCGATCGCAAATTGATGTGTATTTTTAACCTCAGTTGTTAGCTACAAAAAGCCTGATTGGGTAAACAAAAAGTTGTGGGTTTTAAGTGTTGAGTGGTGAATTGAAAACTCTTTCACTTAAAACTTACAGATCACCAGTCAAAACTACTCACTAATTCCCAATTACAGATTTTTATGATTGACAGAGAAGAAGTTCGCAAAGTAGCGAATTTAGCGAGATTGGAATTAACGCCGGAAGAAGAAGAGCAGTTTACTGGTCAACTTAACGGTATTTTGGATTATTTTGAGCAGTTGAGCGAACTGGATACGAGTAAGGTACAGCCGACAACGCGGGCGATCGATGTTAGTAATGTGATGCGATCGGACGATTTGCAACCTTTTCCTAAGCGAGAAAGTATTTTGGAGGGAGCCCCCGATCGCGATGGGGAGTTTTTTAAGGTGCCTAAGATTATGTAGGGTTCCCGTTAGGCACCTAACTGAGGAACATCCTTTGAGGGGCGGGCTAGCCATGCCTACCCCAAAAGCCGATTAAATTAACTGTGGAACAGGTAATAAGTAAGCCCGGTATAAGCCACCCCACAAGCGGATTAAACTGATAGAAACCCAACACAATATCGCTCATAGCGATGATCTGTAAAGTTCCTTTTTGGGGTGACCAATAGTCATGTACGTATTAATTGGTGGAGCAGGAATGATGGGGCTGGGTTTGGCTCAGCAGTTATTAAAACTCGGTCATACGGTGGCAATCATCGATGCTGACCCGCTTGCTTGTCGCTTTGCTCGTGAAAAAATCGGAGTAATGGCATTTGAAGGCAGTGCGGTGAGTACAACGGTTCTTCTGGAAGCAGGAATTAAACAAGCAAACGCAGTCGTTGCAGCACTCAGGGACGATGCACTGAATTTAGCGCTGATCACCCTATCCAGAAGCTATGGCATTTCCCATATTGTGGTGCGAATGCGCGATCGCGAATTCATGGAAGCCTATCGACTTGCCGGAGCCAGTCACATCATCAGCACGATTGATTTGGCAGTCGCAACAATGGCCAATGCGATTGAATACCCTCAAATCGAATCGATGATGCACTTTGAACAAGGACAAGTTGAGGTGCTAAAGCTGCCAGTTCCAGGCGATTGCAATGTGGCAGGCCGCAGCGTTGCTCAAATTGCTCAAGACCCTCGTTTTCCAACAGGTTCGCTGATTATTGGTTATCAATGCCATCCCTGCGCCAATCTGGAGATTCCGAACGGCAATACTGTTTTGGAGTTTAGACTAAGCAGGTCAAAAAGTGCGCTCGCTGTGAGACTAGCGAACAGTTCTCAAGAACGGCAATGGTC
>NZ_JAUBUG010000108.1:0-15269 GCF_036705345.1 Microcoleus sp. B3-D2 | reverse complement strand
ACTGAATATGCTTTCATTGATGTATTTTTAGAATCTCTTCTTATTGTACCTCATAACAGCCGGAAGTGCTGTATCTGTAGGGTGCTTATGGCTAGCCTTACCCCTACCAATAAAAGTCTTAACCACCTTGGTGAATGCTATAAATAAGTCCACCAATACGCAAATCCCCGACTTCTTAAAGAAGTCGGGGATTTTAAAAAAGTAAAAGTAATAATTTCAGCAATTTCAACGCGCCACCTGCCGCATATACTCCCCCCACAACTGAGCGGCATTTGCACTACCTCCCCCAGTCGGAGAATTATCATCATTTCCCAACCAAACTCCTGTCACCAGTTGCTGACTCGGAATATAACCGACAAACCACAAATCTCTATTATCATTAGTCGTGCCTGTTTTTCCAGCTTCTCCCAACCCCAAAGCAGCACTGCTGCCCGTACCTCCCCGCACAACACCTTGCAGCATATCAGTCATCGTATCCGCCACGGCTTCAGAAACTAACTGCCGATTGGCAATGCCATCTTTTTGATAGTCATAAATCACTCGGCAACTGTTAAAATCATTTCTATCTTTGCAATCGCTGCTGTCAATAATTCGCTTAATTACGTGGGGACGATTTCCCAAACCCCGATTGGCCAAAACCCCGAAAGCACCCGTTAATTGCAACACATTAACTTCACTTTCACCTAATACTAAACCCGGGTTAGAACGCAGTTCAGAAGTAATCCCCAAACGCCTAGCCATTTGCACTACATCTTCTAAACCGACATCCTGTGCTACCCTCAATGCAATTGCATTTTCCGACAACGCCAAGCCGCGATACATATCCACACTGCCGCTGGTTCTTTCGCAGCCGCTGTAACTTTGTCCCCCCCAGGAAAGGGGGGCGCAAGAATAAGTTTTATCGGCTGAGATTCCCCGCTCCAGGGCGGCTGCATAGGTGAAAATCTTAAATGTAGAACCGGGCTGTCTCAAAGCTTGAGTAGCCCGATTAAACTGACTTTTCAAATAATCTACGCCCCCAACTAAAGCTAACACTTCTCCGGTTGTACTATTGAGAGTTACCACGGCTCCTTGAGAAAAACCTGCACTGGCTCCCGCATTTTCAACAGCATTTCTGAGGGAACTTTCCGCCAACTTTTGCAGGCCGGGATTCAAACCTGTTTCTACAATAAAATTGCCTTCTCGGGCTAACTGCTCTCCCAGCAAAAACTCCAATTCGTCAAATACATAACTGTAGAAATAAGGAGCGATCGTACTTTGCAGGTATTGGCGAGCTTTGGGATTGATCTCAATTCGCGATCGCCTCGCGCGATCTGCTTCTTCCTGAGAAACCGTCCCCAGTGCCCGCATCCGTTCGATCACTCGATCACGGTACTGCACCGCCAATTGATAATTTTGAATCGGATTAAAACTGTTTGGCGCAGGCAAAATGCCCGCCAAAGTTGCCGCCTCTGACAAAGTTAAATCCTTCGCCGATTTGCCAAAATAAAACCGAGCCGCATCCTCAAAACCGTAAAGGTCAATTCCCAAAAACACGCGATTCAAATAAGTCAGCAACAGCTCATCTTTGCTGTAATAATTCTCCAGTTTCAACGCAACTACAGCTTCCCGTAACTTGCGTCCTGCCGAATCTTGAGTTCCCACATAATCTCGAAACAAACTCCTCGCTAACTGCTGCGTCACAGTGCTGCCGCCTTCGCGAATTCCTCCCCCGCGAACATTGGTCAAAAGCGCGCGCAAAACTCCGATCGGATCTACCCCCAAATGCCAATTGTAGCGGCTGTCTTCCGAAGCAAGTACCGCCTTGGATAAATAAGGCGAAAAATCCTGCAATCGCTTTAATTCTAAGTGAGCGTTATTCTGAGGAGGACGCAGGGGAGTTTGCCCGTCGCGCGCGTAAACAATCACGGGGCCATTGATACTTCTAGGCAGAGGCCGCACTTGAAACTTTGTCGATTCCATCCCTACCAACACGGCAATCAAAGCGGTTATTCCGCTAACGCCGTAAAAGCTGTAACGCACCAGTTCCAAATACCAAGGCGGCGGATATACGTACTGAATTCTGACAGCGGCGGCTAGTTCAGGCGGCCCTAAAGTGAACACGTCTCCGTGACGCAGGGACATACTTTTAACTCGCCTTTTGCCATTGTAAATGCCGTTGGTGGAGTCTTCATCTTTGATGACAAAAGGAGTCCGCCGCCGAGTATCCCGCGACAGGGATAAGTGCACGTGACTGACAACGGGATTGCGAACTACAATATCTGAAGATTTGGACGATCGACCTAACAAATATCGCTCGCCCAACAGCGGATAAACCTCAGCTTTAGCTGCACCCGCATCCTGCACCCACAGTTCGGGTACTTTGGCGTTCGGTTTCAGCGCTAGCTGGTTAAAATTAACCTTGGCAATAGTCTGGACTGCTTGGGTAATCGCACCCAAGATGGTTTGCGGTTTGCGGGGTGGCTGCGGTGGGGTCATATTTCGCTGTGCACTACGATCGAGCGATCGGCTCTTGCACCATTCTACTCGCAACTTTTGGCTATTTTCACGATCGAGTCCACTCTCAGGGCGATCGTCGGTTAGTGGCGATCGATTTTGCGGTGATTGGTGAACCCGCCCGGAATCCGTTTATTGAGCAAATCTCTACCCAACCACAAAAAATCCCGCTATCACGAGAGAATTAAATTATCATAAACTTGCCCAAAAATCAACACTTTAAATCAAATTTATCCCTAATTTACCAACACACTTGAAGTAATTAAAACCCCCCTTGAAAAAGGGGGGTTAAAAGCCGAAAATCCGCTTAATTCTCCTTACATCGAAGAACCCAAACCGGCATAAGCACCGTAGAAGAAAAGGCTCACAATGCTCAGAACACCGAGACCTGCGACAGTAGCTACCAGCCACAAAGGAATTCTGCCACTTTCACTAAACATAGCTATCACCTCACTAATTCACAGCTAAACACATTCGATCGAACTATCGAAAGCAAACTCAGACACCAGTTAGTTAAAGAAATAACTGGAAAACAAAATACCCAGAGTAAAAATCAGCAACAAACCCAAATACAAAGAAGTCCGGTTTAACTCAACAGGCTGCTCGTTGGGATTAGGAAGGCGCTCAGGCATTGTAAACTCCTATCGTTGAATAAATTGCATTGCTGCGATCGCGCCCAAAAAGAAAATTGTTGGGACACCTAAAGTATGAACTGCCAACCAGCGCACCGTAAAAATAGGATACGAAATTGGCTCATTATTTGGGGTTCTGCTCGTCATTTTTCCAAATCCTTGTTAAATTACTTGGCAATGAACTGATCTACTTGTTTCTTAGCTTCAAAGCGATCCGAGATAATCGGCACTTCTTCCCGCTGCGGTGTGAAATACTGGTTAGGGCGAGGAGTTCCGAAAGCATCGTAAGCCAAACCCGTTTGCACAAACAGCCATCCAGCAATAAACAAAGCTGGAATGGTGATGCTGTGAATTACCCAATAACGGATACTTGTAATAATGTCCCCAAACGGACGTTCTCCAGTTGTACCAGCCATTTAGAATCCTCCTTTCAACAACAAATTGACAGACAATCTCTATTACTATTCTACTATCAAGCAGCTTGTGCTGAACCTTGATATTTAAGTAAAGTACCGCTCGCGCCGATCACAAATCCGCGATCGGGGCCCATAAAGACAATCCTGTAAAAATTAGCGGGAACATCTTCTACTTCGCGGTCTTTTAGCCAAGTTTTCCCGCCGTCCAAACTGCACAGCAAATTGCCGCCGCCGCCGGCTACCCAAACTTCATTATCAGTCCGGTAAGCCATGTCCAGCAAACCCCAACTCGCTTTGCGATCGGGAAAAAACGGTTTCCCCCAACCGTCAGGATTGGACGGGTCGCTAAACTGAATCTGACCGCCGCGGGCGAGCATCCACAAACGCCCGTCCTTGGTAAAGCCCATATTTTGCAGGCGGCGAGAACTATTGCGGTTGTGAGGTTCCCAAGCTTGTTGTCCGGGCTTCCACACGGAGTAGAAATTGCCTTTCGAGGAAACCGCAACATACTGCCCGTCTTCAGAACGGTTGATATTGCGAACTACCCCAAAAGAATCCTGCACGACAGCTTTCCAATTTTTGCCGCCGTCGGAAGTCCGGTAAATCGCCCCGACATCGGTCGTCATCTCGGCGGAATTCGGGCCCAAAGCTGCGATCGTACTGGGAGAACCGGGCAACTGACTGCTCAAAGCAATCCGCGTCCAAGACTTGCCCTCGTCGTTCGTGTGGAGCAAAACAGAAGGCTGGCCGACAATCCAGCCTTCGGAACCGGAAAAACTCACTGACGCAAAACGCGACCTCGGATCGTCGATATCCAGTGCTATAGGCTTCCAGCTAGTGCCACCGTCAAGGGTTTCGAGCAGAGTCGCCTCAGAACCCACAACCCAGCCGTGCTGAGGATTGCCCGTAAAGGCAATATCCTGCAAATTAGCTTCCGTCGGCAAGGAAATCACTTGCCAGGGGTTGTAACTCACAGAACCTATGGTGCTGCAACTCGTACAGATGAGCGCAGCGGCCAATAACATTACAATTCGTTGCCAAAATCTCACAATCGTTTTACTGCAAACCATACATACTAAGTAACAACAAGAAACCAACGACCAAGCCGCCAAAAATCAGCAAACTTTTCTGACCTTCGGTCATGCCGTTGACACCGACACCGTAGCGCTGATTTGCCTTAAATCCCGATACCCCTTCCATCTGACCGAGATTTTGAAACACCGACTTGCGCGCCCCGCAAACGGGACAGACCCAAGTTTGGGGCAAATCTTCAAAAGCCGTGCCCGGGGCAATGTCAATTTTAGGATTCCCCTTTTTCGGCTCATAGACGTAGCCGCAGGCGCGGCACTCGTGCCGATCGAGGGTTTTGGTTTCAGTAGCTCGATCGCTCATAGCTCCAAAAGAGTAGGTAAGCTAATCTTAAAATATACATTAAAAATTATTGCAGAAGATGGACGATCGATCTCAACCAACTCGTAATTTTAGCTACCCAAAATCTATATAATGTAACAGACAAGTTACAGAACCCTTTCACCTAGGCAGTAATTATTCACCGTGTTTGCACTCAGCGGCTACGAGTATTTCTTAGGCTTCCTGTTAATTTCCAGCCTAGTCCCTATCCTCGCCCTCACGGCGTCTAAGGTACTGCGCCCCAAAAGTCGTCCCTACGACCGACGCACTACCTACGAATCCGGCGTCGAGCCGATCGGCGGAGCCTGGATTCAGTTCAACATTCGATATTATATGTTCGCCCTGGTCTTCGTCATCTTCGACGTAGAGACCGTCTTCCTCTATCCTTGGGCGGTTGCTTTCAACCAGCTAGGACTGTTGGCTTTTATCGAAGCCTTGTTTTTTATCACGATCCTCGTTATTGCTCTTGTCTATGCATGGCGCAAAGGAGCCCTGGAATGGTCTTAAGTTCTGACAAATCACAAAAAGCGCTGATCAACCCTGTCGAGCGCCCCGAAGTCACTTCGCAACTCTCAGAGAACGTCATCCTGACAACAGTGGATGACCTCTACAATTGGGCGAGACTTTCCAGCCTGTGGCCGCTGCTTTTCGGCACAGCCTGCTGCTTCATCGAATTTGCAGCTTTGATCGGATCGCGCTTTGACTTCGACAGATTCGGTCTAGTACCGCGATCGAGCCCCCGGCAAGCCGACTTGATCATCACGGCCGGCACAATTACCATGAAGTACGCCCCCATCTTGGTGCGGCTGTACGAACAAATGCCGGAACCCAAATACGTGATCGCGATGGGCGCTTGCACCATCACCGGCGGAATGTTCAGCATGGACTCCACCACAGCAGTCAGAGGCGTTGACAAACTGATTCCCGTAGACGTGTACATCCCCGGCTGTCCCCCCCGCCCAGAAGCGATTATTGACGCAATTATCAAACTGCGGAAAAAAATCGCCAACGATTCCATGCAAGAACGGGCCAGATTGCTGCCCACCCACCGCTACTACACCAGACCCCACAAAATGAAAGTAGTAGACGACATTTTGGACGGCAAATACTTGTCTATTCCAGGCCGGATAGCGCCGCCGAAGGAATTGACGGAAGCAATGGGAATGCCTGTACCGCCGGCCCTGCTTGCAGGACAAAAACAGGAGGTAAACCGTGGCTGAGACAGAATCTGCAATTGTTGAAGCCGGGAAGGTTTCCCAGTGGTTGACTCAAAATGGCTTTGAACACGAAGCTTTAGCGGCCGATAATTTGGGCGTGGAGATATTAAAGGTCGATCGAGAATTCTTAATTCCGATGTCAACAGCACTGTATGCCTACGGGTTTAATTATATGCAGTGCCAGTGCGCCTACGACCAAGGACCGGGACAAGATTTAGTCAGCGTCTACCACTTGGTTAAGCTGACAGATAATGCTTCCAAACCTGAAGAAGTCCGCGTCAAAGTATTCGTACCCCGCGAAGATCCCAGAGTGCCATCAGTCTACTGGATTTGGAAAGCAGCCGACTTTCAAGAGCGGGAATCCTACGATATGTACGGCATAGTCTATGAAGGACATCCGAATCTGAAACGGATTTTGATGAACGAAGATTGGGTAGGCTGGCCGCTGCGGAAGGATTACATTTCCCCCGATTTCTACGAACTGCAAGACGCTTATTAAGTGAGTTTTGCGAGGGCGGGTTTAGAGCATAAAATTTGACTTTTGGGGTTAAGTTTTATGCGAAACCCGCCCTCTGTTTTTTAATTAAGTTGGCTGGAAATTGTACCCATCGAATTTGTGATGTTTAAACAGGTTGGATTAGCTATAAATGCGAGCGATCGCGTTGTCTGGAACTTTGCCCAAACAAATCAGATGATTCTATTAACTGCTAATCGCAGTATGAAAGGGATAGATTCTCTAGAACAGACAATTCAAGAGGATAATACTGAGAATTCACTACCTGTTATTACGATTGGGAATACAGATAGAATGACTAATTTTGAATACAGAGAGCGATGCAGCATTCGTTTGGTTGAAATCCTACTTGACCTTGATAACTACATGGGTGCAGGTCGTCTTTTTATTCCTTAACCAGTCAGAGCAACCATACGCATCCTACAGTGAGTGGACAAACAAAAGCCTGTTGCGGTATAATCAATATACCTACGTCTATTATACGGCAAATGCAGTACAATTAATACTTATACAACGAGCGACCAAAGATTTGTCGCGGAGGTTGTTTGAGTATTCTTAGTAACAAATAAAAAGGACTGGAGCGATCGCTATGTCTGTAGAACACATCGCTGCACCCGAACGCCGAGAGGTTAACTGCGACGGGTTAGCTAAACGGTTACACCGCTAAGCTATCTGTGGGGGCCCAACCGGAAAGTTGATGGTGGGGTGCAATCGCCTAGCGAAAAGTTTTAGGGTAATTCTTCCGCTTGGTTATAAAAAACCTCGTATTTACTACAAAGCGAACAATTAATCTGCAAAAGCCTTGTGGCAAAAGCAAGTGGGAGTTTTATGCAGGGTGCGATCGCCAAGAAACTATGGATTTGAGGGTTAAATGGCACTTCCTGTTTTGGGTTGTGGTAGTCGGGGCGAAGCCGTCTTTGCTTGGCAGGCTTTAATGTTGAAGCAATTTATGTAATTAAATTTTGGCCTCAGCACAGTCAGATCCGGAATCCTTGTTTAAGATGTGTAGAAATTAATATCTGAACAACTTCACTTAATACCAAATCCGGGCGTCTTAATGTACAGGTCCTGAAGTATAGTTTTGTTGCGCTAGTTGAAAGCTAAATCGGAAATTACTGATTCAGCTTATTTATACATATTGTATTTGCTTATGAGGTGAATTCGATGAGATGGCTGCGGAACTTCCTTATCCCTATTTTGCTATGTTTGATAATTTTTAGCATTCAACCAGTCAATGCTATTTCATTTAAATGGCTAAATAAAATTGGTAGACATATAGATGATGTACCTATTACAAACACGACAAAGGTACATATTCCTAAAATATTTAAGTATTTCAGGTCTAAACCGAATCAGATCGGATTATATTTATCTCGTCAGTCTAACAATCTATATGAGTTATCGCTGTCTAGTGGAAAAGTTTTAGTAATCAATACTGAAAAAACGCCTTTTGCAGATGAGTTATTATCTGTGGTCAAAGGACTTCAGGCAAAACCACATTTATTTGTAACAGAAGATGTTTTTTTTGAAAAATATGATATTTTTTCCAGCTTAGAGAACATTGAAAATTTATCAGTTGTAAAAGGTGATGATACCGTATTTCATACGCAACGCATTAAAACCCTTGATGGTTTTGAGCGTGTCATACAATTTCGTCCAGGTCTTACCTTTGGTGTAAAAAGTTCAACTGAAATTGACAATGCAATTTGGTTTATGGCAAAACCCGTAAATAAGGATTATCTGCGGGTAATCTCTTTATTTGATCCTGAGGATTTGGACATCACAAACCTCTTCAGTAAAGCTGCTAAAAATATTAATATTTCTTTGTCTCAAATACTCAACAATAGTATGGCTTTTACATTAAGCCATTTAAAAGATAAAATTGTTCTTATTGTGGGTCACATAGAAGATAAAGCGTTTGTGGTTCAACGTGCTGATGGCAGCGTTGTAGCCAAGTTTCCGATCTCTACTCTGGAGCAGGAAGCCAAAAAATATAACGTAACATTAATTCTCTTAGGATGTGAAGCAACAAGTGTTTCAAAAGCAAGCGGGTTTGTTAAACCGGTTCGTGACGTAGTAGTTGCCCAAAGAATTGAGAAAGCACTAAAAGCAGAAAACTATGGTCAAATGCTCTCCGCGATAGCAACACCAGAAACTCCGATGATTGTTCGTTCAGCGGTCGCAGATCAGGTCAGGTTAATCATTGAGATTTCTATCTCGCAAGATATACGAGCTGTAGGAAGAATTTTTACACTCACAAATATGAGAATTACCACAATCAGTGCGGTAGCTGAGGTTGGGTTATTTCCTTGGCTAATTTCTTTAGTCGTTCTCTATGTTTTGTCTATCTTTACATTTAAAAAAACTTGGCGTCAATTCAAACAAAAGTGGCCTACACCTAGAACTAATCCACCAGGATTTCAGAGTTTGCTCTATCAAGTATTACGAATAGCTGTGTTCATTGTTTTACTTTCATTCTTTACTGCTTTGATATTTTTATGGCTATCTTTTATGATTGCATGGTGGCTTACATTTTGATTTTTTGGGTGCGATCGCTCTTGTTTTAAACCAAACTACTGAAATTGGAGAATACATATGGGACAGATGGGTAAAGGTATCAAAGTTGATGCACTCGTAAACGCATTAAATCGCTATCAACCAGAACAATTGGATAAGCTACGTCAACAATATCCAGAGCAAAGCGAATTGTTAGCTCTTGGGCAACTAATGGGTGTAGTAAATCCTGACACTATTCTTGTTGCTAAACTTGCTATTATGACCTTGAAAACAATCAAAACTCCTGCTAAAACTATCCTCACTCGGTTACGCCGACGACTCAGAGGCGCAAGAAAAATTCGTCTGATGGGTAACATTGTTACTGCTATTAGTAGTGCTGGCTTAATTTCAGCGGTGCTGGTTGAGTCGAAAGGTGCTGCGATCGCGAGTGCGTTGATTAACTTAGTCTCTTCTGTTAGCCTCTTGATTTCACAGCATTTGGAGTCGTCCTCTTTCGGAAATCAGAACGGTCTTCAGGAGCTATTTGACCAGTTAGTTGAGGCAGTTGTAGATATTGAAGACTTAGAGGCAAAGCTTAATGTCGCTCTCAAAATTCAAGATAACGAAGACGAGTTATTAAGACTTGCTCAAGAAGCTAATGCCCTAGTAGCTCAAGTCCGCAAAGTTGAATTAATTATTGGCTCTTGAGGAGTCTAACTTCATCATTACACGGCGATCAGTTATTGGTGGAGACGATAGTTTCTAGACTACGCTGATGCTTCCGTGCAGAGGCGATCGCGTTTGGTGATAGAGGCGCGATCGCCTTTACGCGATTTTGGTTGGCAGATGCTATGCGATTGCGTATCGAGTAAGTCAAGTAATGTAAAAAAACATCTCATTTTTTAGATCAAATTGTGTCAGTTGGGGTTCAAAACTCGCACCTCGTGCGCGTTTTCTGGTAAAACCACATACGTGCCTTATTTTCCTAGCTGCGATCGCTCTAAAAATTGAAACAGATCGAAGTTTCTACGTCAATGCTCCCAAGTGATCGATCGCTAGCTTAGCCTAGTAGGTTGTAAAGTATAAGGGTAGAGCTATAAAAACACCTCTGACACTCACTCTGACTCTGACACCAGAAATAGAGCAATACTTAACACAAAGAACTCAAGAGCAAGGGCTTTCGACGGAAGCATACACTCGGCAACTGCTGATAGAATATATTTCGTATCAGCTTTTCTATGCTCATTCCAAATGCAAAGAATGCAGTTGTTTATATTCGTAAACTTCGTGACTACTGCCTCAATCCAGAACACGACGATGGCAAACACAAAGCGCGGCTTTTTTCGTCAATTCTTGGGATGACACCTGACAATGCTGAGGAATTGCGCCAAATTTTGCTTGAAGTCATTCAAACTCACGAAGCTCAGTTAGGGAGGCGAGATGGGTTCGGGCAACGCTACACCCTAGATTTCACGATAGAATGGCAAAATAGAAGTGCGACTCTTCGGAGTGGCTGGATTATTGAGCACGACTTGGAAATTCCGAGATTAACAACCTGCTATCCTCTGTAGTGCCTGAAGGTAATAAAAGTGGTAAAGAATACAGTTAAATTGCTAGATGTCGTTGCCTTAACCGTTGACATTCCTGAATACAATCTGTGGCGCGGACAAGTTGGGACTGTGGTGGAACTGTTGGCTGACGGTGCAGCGTTTGAGGTTGAATTTAGCGATCGCAACGGACGCACTTATGAATCTGTCGGGTTGTATCCAGAGCAAATCATGGTGTTGTATTTTGAGCCAGCATCACTTGATATCAAACCCGAAATAGTTACAGCATAAGTGGCACAATAACTTGCGGACTTTATAAAAAAAAATGGAAATTTGTAACCGCAGATGCACGCAGATAAACGCCGATAGATAGAGATATAATTTATATTATCGGTAATCCTGAAAACCTATGACTCAAGCTTTACGTAAGCTCGTAAACTTCGAGGAATTTGTGGATTAGCTGCCCGAAAATGCGGCGGTACGCTACGAACTGCACAATCGAAATATTATTGAAATAATACAACCAGTAGGCGAACATCAAGAAGTTACAGGCTTTCTTACGATCGCAATTGCTGTTCAAATCAAACGTCTGGGATTGCCATACGGTATCCCCAACCAAGCGATAGTCAGACCTCCTGAAAAAGATTCTGGTTATTTCCCTGATGTGTTGGTGCTGAATCGTGCAAATCTGGTGAACGAAACATTGTGGCAAAAACAATCTATCCTCAGTTTGGGTGCATCGATACCTTTGGTAATTGAGGTTGTGTCAACCAATTGGCGCGATGATTACTATTTGAAATATGCTGAATATGAAGAGATGGGTATCCCTGAATATTGGATTGTG
This sequence comes from Microcoleus sp. B3-D2, assembly GCF_036705345.1. Taxonomy (NCBI): domain Bacteria; kingdom Bacillati; phylum Cyanobacteriota; class Cyanophyceae; order Oscillatoriales; family Microcoleaceae; genus Microcoleus; species Microcoleus sp. B3-D2. The sequence continues at coordinate 3,697 of NZ_JAUBUG010000108.1, read as the reverse complement.
GATTATGCTGGGTTGGGTGGACGCAATTTTATTGGCAATCCCAAACAACCGACGATTTCTGTGGGTAACTTGCTTGATGGTGAATATCAAATCCTCAAGTTTCGAGAGAACGATCGGATTGTATCGCAAACTTTTCCCGATTTAAACCTCACAGCAAACCAGATTTTTTAAGCTGGTTTAGTATAAGCTGAATTAAAATTTAGGCTTTCGGGCGGGCAGGATGCCCACCCCACAAGAGCTTATATTGCTTAAATTTAATCATTCCGCAAGGCTGCGATCGGATCTAAGCGAGCCGCATTCCGAGCCGGTAGCACTCCAGCTAACAACCCGACGGTAAAAGATAGCCCAAAACCCGCCGCGATCGACCATACAGAAACCACAAACGGAAATTTGAACGCTGTCGAGGCCCCAAAGGCGATCGCAATTCCCAACCCAATTCCCGCCGTTCCCCCCACCGTGGAAACTAAAATAGATTCCGCCATAAATTGAATTAGAATTGCTGCATTAGTAGCGCCTACCGCTTTGCGAATCCCGATTTCCTTAGTGCGTTCCACAACAGACACCAACATAATATTAGCAATACCGATGCCGCCAACCACCAAAGAAATTCCGGCGATCGCTCCGATCATAACCGTAAATAAACCTATCACATTGCTGAAAGTATTAACTATCTCAGCTTGATTTACCACTCGAAAATCATCCGGTTGTGGCGGATAAATATTGTGGCGCAAGCGCATGATATTTTCTACTTGAAATTGAGCATCCGCTAAATCCGCTTCGCCGGCAGTTTCCAACCAAAAACCCGATATCGCAATCCCTGCTAAAGAATTTCTCCCCACAATCCGCGAAGACATATTTTTGAGGGGAATATACACTCGATCGTCCTGATCGGTTCCCCCTACAGACCCCTTGCTTTCCATCACTCCAATGACCTTGTAGCGGTTTCCCTGAATGCGAATATCGGAGGATAGCGCATTAGCTCCGGCTCCAAAAAGTTCGTCCCGCACCTTAGAACCGAGGACAACTACTGGCTCAGCAGCATTCAATTCATCCTCGTTAAAAAACCGTCCTTCTTGGGGTTGAATGTTCTTCACATCGGGATAATTTAAATCTGTTCCCAAAATAGCAGTAAATGAATTTTGTCCGCCGTAAACGACTTGCACTTGGCGCTGCAAATAAGCCGAAATCGCCTTTACTGCGGGAGCTTGTTTGCCGATCGCCCTAGCGTCATCCCAAGTAAGGGTAGTAGCAGAACCGCTTCCCTGACTGACACCGCCCGATCGCGAAGCGCCGGATAAAACCAACAGCACATTTGTACCCAAAGCCTTTAACTGTTCTTCAGTGGATTTTTGTACTCCCTGTCCCACCGAAGTAATGGCAATTACCGAAGATATCCCAATAATTACGCCCAGCATAGTTAAACTGGTACGCAACTTATTATTCCACAGCGCCTCTGTCGCCATGAACGCGATTTGAACGTTAGAGATTTTGTTGGTGCGGGGGCGAGTCTGTAATTTCATGTTATTAGTGATTGGGCATTGGGCATTGGGCATAGGGCATTGGGCATCGGGCAATTAAAACTTTCTTCCTTCTTCCTTCTTCCTTCTTCCTTCTTCCTCCTTCGTGCCCTTCGCGCCTTCGCGGTTCAATAAAAAAATCAAAACCCTAACGCAAGCGCGTGCCGCCACCCGGTTGCAAACCCGGAATCGGGCCCGACGATGGATTTTGGGATCTAGGCCGCAATCCGGGGGGGGAACTCATCAGCACTTTTTCATTTCCTTTCAAACCCGATCGCACTTCCGTCTTGTCATCCATCGTCATACCAGTCTTAATCGGCATAAAAGCAGGTTTACCATCTTCTCCACCGGGAACATAAACCCCCGTTTCCCTTTGTTGGCGGACAATTGCCGCAGTCGGAACTACCAAAACATTTTTGAGTTCACCAGCCTTAAACTCAACATTCACATTCATGCCCGATCGCAGCATTTGTTGATCGTCATTAATAATTGCCGCTTTTACCTCAAAACTTGTCACATTTTGCTGGACGATCGACTGAGGCGAAATTTGAGTGATTTTACCTGCAAAAGTCTTTCCCGCAAAAGCATCGGCTTGAATAGATGCAGCCTGGCCGATCTTAATCTCAGAAATATTAGTTTCTGCTACGTTTGCTACTAATTGATTTTTTGAAGCTAAGGACAAAATCGAAGAAGAAGTCGCCGAAGAAACCGCACTACCTGCCGTCGTGGGAGTCACAAAAGCGCCCGGATCGGCGTACTTGCGGGTGACAGTGCCGGTGAAAGGAGCCCGCAGCACAGTGTCGTCGATTAGCGCTTGAACGCTTTGCAGGCTGCCTCTAGCGGCGAGAACTTGGGCGCGGGCTTGGGCGATGTCTTCCGGGCGAGAACCGGCTTCTAGCAGCGCCAAAGCTTGCTGTTTTTGCTCGACAGCGGCCTGCCCCGCAGCGATGTCTTCCGGGCGTGCGCCCGATCGCGCCAGGGCCAAAGCTTGCCGTTTTTGCTCTACAGCAGCCCGCCCCGCAGCAATGTCTTCCGGGCGTGCGCCCGATCGCGCCAGGGTCAAAGCTTGCCGTTTTTGCTCGACTGCAGCCCGCGCCGCAGCGATTTCTTCGGGGCGAGTACCCGCTTTCAGCAAAGCTACAGCTTGTTCGGCTTGCCTGACTAGCGTTTGAGCTCGATCGCGCGCGGTGCGGGAGTTGTTGACAACTTGCAAAGCAAGGGCTCCGGCATTATAGAGTTCCTGATTTCTCTGAAAGTCTTCCTCAGCTTGGTTTTTGGCGTATTCGGCATCTCTGAGTTTGGCGATCGCTTGGGCGATGTCTTCAGGCCGATTGCCCTTAAGCAATTTTTGTAAATTTGCTTCTTGTTCAGCTAGTTGTGCCTCAGCTACAGCAATATCTTGGGTTCGATTGCCGTTGAGCAATTTTTGCAACGTTGCCTGTTGTTCAGCTAACGCTGCCTCAGCTACAGCAATATCCTGGGTTCGATTGCCGTTGAGCAATTTTTCCAGACTTGCCTGTTGTTCTGCTAACACTGCCTTAGCCACAGCAATGTCCTGGGTTCGAGTGCCGTTGACCAATTTTTCCAGGTTTGCTTCTGCGGCTGCGAGTTGTCCGCGAGTTTGGGTAAGTTGCCCTTGGAGGTTGGAGTCGTCCATGTAGGCGAGAATCTGCCCTTTTTCAACCTTATCTCCTTCCTTGACAAGCAAACTTTTGAGCATTCCTGAAGTTTTGGGGCTGACGTTAACGGAACGTTCGGGCACAATTGTGCCATTTGCCGAAATTGTAATCGGCAGGTTCACTCTTTCGACAGCAACGGTTTTTTCCTTGCGTCTGGTTTCGCGGTTGGATTTGACTGTTAGTTGGCTGTAAGCTGTGTAGCCTACTCCTGCCAGCAGGGAAGCGGCGAGGAGTCCGCTGAGCCAGGGAGTCAGCTCTTTTTTAATCTGAAAGTGCTTTACTAAGTACATATAAATTAGACCTGATGGGTCTGTCTTGAATTTAGACCGATCGGGAACAGAAAAGGTTCAATTGAAGTCTGAGCGAGTTTTTGCGTTTGTGGTGGCGCCAAGTTACTCACAGTCCTGGACGACTAAAACATGACTCTAGTACAGCACGGCGAAAATAAGCAGACCATTAAATAGCCAAAACTTTGCCCTTATATGTCCACTTAAAAGGTTG
>NZ_JAUBUG010000107.1:0-15391 GCF_036705345.1 Microcoleus sp. B3-D2 | reverse complement strand
CTTTATTAATGTATCAACTCTCCCCAGGGTTGTCAAGCGTTTTGCGAAAATATTTTTGACTTTTTTTTGAACCTATACACAACAAGGGTTTCGGCTGTCCTTCACCGCTCGGCTATCCGAAACCTGACTCCTCTTTAGGGCTTGGGTTTGCTTTTTGGCCCTGGAAATACGCTTTGGGCCGGGACTCTTCAGCGAATCGGTAGAATATTTGCACATATAGATGTTCTATATAGAGATGGTCTATATATATGTGTTCGATCGCCCGCTTATGAAAAAACCTGCCGCTCGCCCTACTGCCTTGTTCGTTACCTGCGCTTTACTGCTGAGCGCTTGCAGTCAGACGAACACTCCCCAGACATCAACTACCGTATCTACAGGTACTTCGGCATCTCCAGCAACTTCGTCAGAGGGTTCGGCTGCGGGGAACTCTACCGCTATTCCCGTTGGGGTTGGGGTGGCGCAAACTAGCAATGTGGCTTTGCTCGGTCAGGAACAGGTGGCTGGCGCGAAAATTGCTCTGAAGTATTTCAACGATAAGGGCGGTGTGGATGGGACGCCGATTAGACTGGTGTTCCAAGATACTGGTGGAGATGAACAAGGGACAATCAATGCCTTCAATACTCTGATCAATCAGGATAAGGTGGTAGGTATTGTGGGGCCAACTCTCTCGCAGCAAGCTTTTAGTGCCGATCCGATCGCCGATCGCGCAAAAGTACCCGTACTCGGACCCTCCAACACCGCTAAAGGCATTCCCCAGATTGGCGATTATGTGGCCAGAGTCTCCGCGCCTGTGGCCGTGGTAGCACCTAATGCGGTGAAAGCTGCACTGAAGCAAAATCCCAATATTAAGAAAGTAGCCGTGTTTTTTGCTCAGAATGATGCTTTTAGCAAATCTGAGACTGAAACTTTTCAGACAACTGTTAAAGATATGGGGCTGGAATTGGCAACAGTCCAAAAATTCTTGACTACTGATACAGATTTCCAATCTCAAGCTACTAACGCAATAAATGTCAACCCCGATTTGATAATTATTTCCGGGTTGGCCGCCGATGGAGGCAATTTAATTAAGCAATTGCGGGAGTTGGGTTACAAAGGCGCGATAATTGGCGGCAATGGTCTGAATACTTCTAATTTATTTCCTGTTTGTAAAGCACTCTGTGATGGAGTTTTGATTGCCCAAGCCTACAGCCCGGAATATGAAAATGAAGTTAATAAGGCTTTTCGCGAGGCTTATCGCGCTCAATTTAAGAAAGAACCGCCTCAGTTTAGCGCTCAGGCTTTTACTGGCGTACAAGTTTTTGTTGAGTCATTAAAGGCACTTAATGCTCAGTCTAAGGTTAGCGAAAAGCCTTTAGCAGAGTTGCGTACAAATTTGAATCAGCAGTTGTTGCGTGGAAAGTATGACACGCCTTTGGGGGAAATTTCTTTTACCCCTGAAGGTGAGATTAATCAGAAAGAGTTTTATGTGGCACGGATTAAGATGGAGGCAGATGGCAATAATGGTAAGTTTGAGTTTTTGAAATGAGGGGAGAGGGAAGTTCGTCCACTGCTTTTGTAACAGATGTAACGGATGTAACAGGTGTCAGGAAGACCAAAGAAGTAAGAGGGAAGAGGGAAAATCGCGGACGTATTTGTTGTTGAAGAATTTTGGTGTGATGCTCACTTCTTAAGTGGTTATGGACTTAACTCTGTTTTTGCAACAATTTTTGAATGGTTTGTCGATCGGCAGCGTGTATGCTATTTTTGCCCTGGGATACACGCTGGTCTTTTCTATTTTGGGAATTATTAATTTTGCTCACGGTGCCGTATTTACTTTGGGTGCTTATTTCACTTATGCCCTGATGGGAGGGGCTTTCGGTTTTAATGGGTTGTGGGCTAACGCTCGAATTCCGGTGCAGTTGCCTTTTGCTGTGGCGTTAATTTTGGGAAGTGTCATGGCTGGTTTGGTAGGAGTAATAGTTGAAAGAGTTGCTTTTTTACCTTTGCGCCGACGACACTCGGATCCTCTGCTGACTGTGGTTTCTAGTTTGGGTGTAGCTGTAGCGATCGCCAATATCATCCAATATCTGGTCGGTGCGGAAATTTACACTTTTCCTGCTAACACTTACGGCTATTTACCGGCAGCCATTAACTTCGGGAGTGCGGATAAACCAATTCCGATTCGTACTGTTCAAATAGTAATTTTTGCGGTATCTGTAGCGATTGTAGCTGTTTTAACTTACTTAATAAATTTTACTAAATTTGGCAAAGCAATGCAGGCTGTGGCAGAAGATGCGACTACTTCTAGTTTATTGGGTATTGATACTGATAGATACATTGTGTTGACGTTTTTTGTGAGCAGTTTTCTGGCGGGTTTGGCGGGGAGTTTGGTGGGTTCGAGTGTGAGTATTGCTGGGCCGTATTTTGGTATTGCTTTTGGTTTGAAAGGTTTGGCGGTGATTGTGCTTGGTGGGTTGGGAAGTATTCCTGGGGCAGTTTTGGGAGGTTTTATAATTGGTTTGGTGGAGGCTTTTGTACCGGGAGATTTTTCGGCTTATAAGGATGCTGTTGCTTTTGCCATATTGTTTATTATGCTATTGGTTAGACCGCAGGGTTTGTTTGGACGGCGTTTGATTCAAAAGGTGTAGTATTATTTGCAAGACATCTAATAAGGCAGGGCGGTTTTGAGAATGAACAATGGGTTTCCAGCAAAGACTATAGCTAAACCAGCCCGTATAAACTGTTGTGGAGTTTTACATACGTACCTAGAAAATTTATTCATACCTCAGAGGCAATTTGATGAATTCGGAAGTTCCATTAATACTAAGCGAGCGCCTTTTTTTACGATTAGCCAATCAAGACGATATTTGTGAAATTATTAAATTTTACAGAGACAATCAAAGGTTTTTTACTCCCTGGCACCGACACTGGGCGGAGGATTTTTTAACTAACACTTATTGGGAAAAACAAGTAGAGAAAGATTTCCAAGGCTTTAAGTCTGACAAATCTTTAAAAGTGTGGGTTTTTGAGAAGGCTAATCCTGAGTATATTGTCGGTAACGTTAATTTTGATAATTTTGTACGAGGTGCCGGTCATTTCTGCTTTTTGGGATATAATCTGGCAGAAGCGCAACAAGGTAAAGGTTATATGACGGAAGCTGTGAGAATTGCAATTCAATATGTTTTTGAAGAGTTAAATTTACATCGCATTATGGCAAATTATATGCCTCACAATCAGCGTAGCGGCAATCTCCTTAAAAGATTGGGATTTGTGGTAGAAGGTTACGCTAGAGACTATTTGTTGATAAATGGTCGGTGGGAAGACCATATTCAGACTAGCTTAATAAATCCAAATTGGAAACCAAGCTAACCAGATTTTCATTAATAACTTCTAATCTAAAATATCTAAAATCAAATGGCTACATTTTTTACTACTTATGGGTTTCTGATTGTCTCGATGTTGCTGGGTGCAATGTTGGGAATGTCCCTGTATTTGCCTTTAATGACTGGACAGTTGTCTTTGGCTAGTCCTGGCTTTTATGCTTTGGGTGGGTATATTGCGGCGATTTTGTCTACAACAGTGTTTCAAACGACGGGCGGTTTATTTCCGCTGCCACTGCTGTTATTGGAGATGATAATTGCAGGGGCTGTTTCGGGGTTGCTGGGTATTTTAGTGGGAATTCCGGCGCTGCGGTTAAGTGGGATTTATTTGGCGATCGCAACTATTGCTTTTGTGGAAATTTTGCGGGTTTTATCGCTGAATCTAGATATCACTGGCGGGGCTGTGGGCATTTTTGGGATTCCGCAACCGTTTGGGACACCGATCGAGTATTTGTGGATTGTATTACCTTTACTTTTGGTAAGTATGGCGATTGTGTATCGGCTGGAACGGATTCGGGTGGGGCGCGCTTTTGCTGCAATCCGCGCTGATGAGTTGGCGGCTGATGCAATCGGCATTAACCCAACTTTTTATAAGGTTCTGGCTTTCACGTTAGGTGCTGTTTTAGCTGGTGTTGTGGGTGCAGTTAGTGCCCATTTCCTGAATACTTGGAACGCGCGTCAAGGTACTTTTGATGCTAGTATTATTTACTTGACTTCTGTGTTGATAGGTGGTAGCAGAAGTTTTCTGGGAGCAGTTTTGGGTGGGATGGTGTTTACTGCTTTGCCGGAGGTTTTGAGGGGAATGGCGACTATTCAGGGATTGCCGATTTGGTTGGCACAATTTCTGCGGGATGGGCGGTTAATTATTTTTGGGGTGCTGATTGTTTTGGGTACAATATTTTTTCCGCAAGGTTTGGTGACACCGGAGTTGTTGAAGAGGTGGAGGAAGCGCGATCGCGGTTAACACTTTCGTTATTTTGATCGTAGTGAGTTATTCTATTTTCTCGTGTTTGTTTGTCAAAATGTTAGAAAAACAATGTGTTAGACTATTAGTGGTTATGCCATACCCGATCTCTTAACGCTCCCACTTTATTTGTGTGTTTTTACTCAGACGTTTCGCCTTTAACGTTGCGTTAGCAAGTTTGCAATCTATCAGTCGTTGCTCAAAGAGGGGAATTGCTTTTGATAAGCCATAAGTTCCGACAGTTTTCCGGAAGTATTCTGAGCAAGACTCAGCACCGTGAAGTCTCCTGTGTGCACAGGAAAAGCCTTTGTGAGGCGATAGATGTTTTTGATAGCTCTGAATGGCTTGAATAGAAACGTAATCAAGCAAGAATCGCAAGCCTAATTTGTCTATGAGGCGCACCAGTGGCGCAACTAACCACAGAAATCTTGTGATAATACCTTTACGCTTTGCCTTTGTGTTAGCAGAACTCTGCTTTTGAGATAGATTATAGAGTTTCGCTGATAAAAAGTTTCGGTATAGTAAATTTAAGAAACATAGAAAACTTATCATTTGTTATCTAAAATAAATATTAATCGATCCAGAATTTGACGTACAGGTTTCGCAAAATGTGGAGAATTTTTAAGCCATTGAGCTAAAGGCGGGGACAGTTGATAATATGCTGCAATAAACAATCGCCCTATTGAGTATGACATCAGTTTTTTGTCTCTAAAACGCCTTAAACTAACTACCTGTGGTGCATCATAGCTGCCATAAACAGCAGTAGCAATGAAGCAACCGCAACTAGGTTCACAGCCTCCACAATCGCCGCAGTCAGGAATGTCACCACAATCGCCGCAGTCAGGAATGTCACCACAATCGCCGCAGTCAGGAATGTCACCACAATCAGCAACTCCATCTGAACCACTTGTTTGAGGTTCTGGTATTCCTCCGCTAAAAGAGCTACCCAAGTCCACGGCATCACTAACCCTTGCCTCAAGATTTCCTTCAATTATATTGTCAACTACTTGATCGTGAGGCTGACTTGGGAGACTACTAAAAGAGCTACCCAAGTCCACGGCATCACTAACCCTTGCCTCAAGATTTCCTTCAATTATATTGTCAACTACTTGATCGTGAGACTGACTTGGGAGACTACTATCGCCACCTCCACCACCAGGAGGAGGAGATGGTGTAGAAAGGAAATCATTACCAAGTCTAGAAATTATTCTGAGAGATTGTCCTAAGTTATTTGACTTAGTGGGATCGAAACTAGGTAGATAGGGTTCTCGATTTATTGGCAATCGTTCTGGGTCATCTGGCTCAGTTAGGTAACTAGGTGGATCAGGTTCTCGACCTGGTTTATATAACTCGTCATTGGATTTCAGATCCTCAATGACTTTCTGGTAGTGCACTGCTGTGACCCCAACCCCAGTAGCACCAGCAACACCAGTTCCACCAAGAATAAACCAGCCGAGACGATTTTTCAGTTTCTTATACTTGTTATCAGAAGATAGTAGCCTATTAAATTCTTGTAAGCTTAGTGTACTTAGTTTATTAAAAATTAACAATAACTCGGCAGAAGAAAGTGGCAAAAGTCCGCTCTTTTCACATTCAATAACTACTTGAAGTATCAAAGATTTCTTAACTTGTGGATCAGCATTAAGAGGGAGGAGACCAGCAATGCTCTCTACAAAATTTTCGACTAACTCATCGTTAACATTAAAGTTATTAGTGACGATTTGTCGAGTAATTACTTGGTTAATTTGATGATTTGTATTTTGGTCTTGCTGATTAAAGTTTGTCATGAATTTGCAATAACTAGCTGTTATAGAGTTGTCCCTAGTTTCTACACATTGATCCACCGTGCAAGCTTTCAGATTCTAAAACAATTGCTGAACTAATTCAATAGCCTTTACAATACCAGCAACAATTCCACCTACTTCAGCGATATTTTTTAGAAAATCTTTAGCCTGAATGAGATGTTCTACAATTGTATTCTTGTTTGGCTCAGGCTTTTTAGACTGGTCAACAGCTTTCTGAATTTGATATTGAACATCTGTAACAATCTCCGCATCAATAACTTGAGCATTTCCAGCTTTTGTTATCTCAGAATTGAGATTCTCTAGCTCGTTAACAAGGTGTGCTTGATTTTGAACTGTTGCAAAATTGATATCTCCAGCATCATTGTATTGGTAGTTTACTTTCTGACTGCGCTGATCGAACACCGACATAATTTTTCTCCCGATCGCTCTCGGTTGAGAAGCGGAATTAAGTTCGCAGCGACTTGCTCTAGCGAAGATGCTTTTTACCTCTTCCGTATCATAGACCGATCGCCGAAAACTGAAAAGAGAAAAAAGACGGAAAAAGACGGGTATTTATAAAATTTGGATAAAGGCGGATAAAGACGGATAAAGACGGATAAAGTCGGCTAGACTAACTCTAGCTCTCTGACACCCCTACTGATGGACACTGCCCATATCTTGGAATTTGTAGATGAAGTTATCAGCGCGAATACAGGCAAACATCTCAATGACTTGCAGCGTAAAATTATCGAGGGAATACTGAATCGACAAAAGTATTCTGATATTGCAGATACTTACGGCTGTACTGCGGGTCATGCTAAGGATGTAGGGTACAAGCTTTTGCAAATGTTATCTGATGTTTTCGGCGAACCCGTGGATAAACGTAATCTTAAATCTGTCCTAAAACGGCAATCAACTATAAAGATTGCTTTAAATAATAGTAATAATATTGATGGTAATAGCAACACCATTAACTATATCAAGACCTGCTCAGAAAAACCCACTCCTACCCCAGATAAAAGTCAGCCTGCGACTCCTGACTATCAGGACAGCACGAATCAAGTTAAAATTGAAATGGTTGGTAAATTACGACAGTTGGGATTGAAGGATGAGCAAATTGCAGAGGTGGTAGGGTTAGCCTTGGAGGTAGTGAAGCAGATAGATGGATAAATAGCTTTTAGTTGTTTAAAACACACATCCTCAGTCAGGAGGTATAAATTTTATGTTCGCAGTCGTCACGCCAGAAAAAATTCAGTTGCCACCAGGAACAGTTGTAAGGTTGCCTGGTAGTTGGCAGGACTACCAAGCACTTGTAGCACAATTGGGCGATCGTCAGATTCCGCGCATCAAATATCGACCAGGAGAGATTTTGTTAATGTCCCCTTTACCCGTACACGGAAAACAAGCTCATGTTATCGCAATTGTGGCAATAGTTCTGCTAGATTACTTGGGCAGAGATTATGAAGCGTTTACGCCAATTACGATGGATTTGCCGGAGGTAAGAGGGATTGAACCAGATTATTGTTTTTATATCGATAATTGCGCGGCAATTCTTGGTAAAGATCGGATTGCTTGGGGTGTTGAACCGCCGCCCGATCTAGTAATCGAAGTAGACGTAACTAGCTACACGGATTTAGATGATTACTTGCCTTATCAAGTGCCGGAAGTGTGGCTGTTTAAGAAAAATAAGCTCCGAATTTACGACTTGCAAAACGATCGGTATGTCGAAAGTTCAGTTAGCCGTTATTTCCCCAATTTTAATGTATCAGAAATTGTGGAGGAATGCTGGCAAATGTCGCGCGCTCGCCATACAAGTACAATAATTCGAGAGTTGCGACGGAAAATTGAAAGGGAGAACCGTTGAATCATATCGTGTCCGGTGAATCGATCGTAATTCCTGTAGGGGCAGCTTCACCACCAACAATAATTGCCTAAAACCAACAATTCTCATAAACCTGGTCCCGCCCAAGGATTACAAACAATTTTGATTGTGGCTAATCAAACAAACATGGTGTTCTGCCAAATCTTAATAGTTTTGTCACTGCTGCCGCTAGCCAAAAACTCTCCTTCCGGGCTAAAATTAACCGAATAGACCGAGTTAGTATGACCCCCAATATTACAAATTTCTTGACCGTCTTTCACTCGCCAAATCTTGATAGTTTGATTGCTGCTGCTAGCCAGAATCTCGCCATCGGGACTAAAAGCAATAGAATCAACATACCAAGAATGTCCTGTGATAGTTAAAACTTCTTGCCAATCTTTGACCCACCAAATTTTAATAGTATTGTCATGGCTGCCGCTAGCCAAAAACTCTCCATTGGGACTAAAAGCTATGCAGCGAACGGAGTCTGTAGGACCTGTAATTGTGCGAATTAGATTCCCATCTTTAACTCGCCAAATCTTGATTGTTCTGTCCCAACTGCAACTAGCAAGAGTTTCCCCATCCGGGCTAAAAGCAACAAAATAAACTAAATTAGTGTGACCCGCAAGGGTGCGAATTTCTTGCCCGTCTTTGACTCGCCAAATCTTGATTGTTTTGTCCCAACTGCTGCTAGCAATAATTTCGCCATCGGGACTGAAAGCTGCGCCGTAAACTGAGTTAGTGTGACCGATCAGAGTACGCATTTCTTGTCCATCTTTCATCCGCCAAAGTTTGACAGTTTTGTCGTGGCTGCTGCTGGCTAGCATCTGTCCGTCCGGGCTAAAAGCTACTGTATAAACTGAGTTAGCGTGTCCTGTGAGGGTGACAATTTCTTGCCCGTCTTCAACTCCCCACAGCTTGATTGTTTTGTCATCGCTGCCGCTGGCTACAACTTCTCCGTTGGGGCTGAAAGCCACAGAGTAAATTAAGTTTTTGTGACCTGTCAGGGTGTGAAGACATTGCCAGTTATAGGTTTGCTGTTGGGGCTGGGCGGGAGTTTTTCCTGGTTTAACTAACTTGGAATTTGTTTGAGGAATTGCTAGATCGATCGCCGATTGGGGATTAATTTCTTTTAATACTTCAACAGCCGTTTGATAGCGGCGGTTGGTAGCATTTGCAATCATTTTATCTAAAATTTTCCCTAGGTGCTCGCTGACTGGGTTGTGGGCCAAATACTGGCGCCATATCCAGGCATCCTCGCCAGGATCGAACAGGTCAAAAGGCGAAACTTGAGTTAGCAAATACAGGCAGGTTACGCCTAAACTGTACAAATCGCTGGTAAAAAATGCTTTGCCTCTAGCTTGTTCGGGGGCGATGTATTCGGGGCTGCCGATGCTAGTTCCTGTTTTGAGTAAAGCCGTACCTGTGGCAATTTTTGCGGCCCCAAAGTCCACTATAACTAATTGTTTATCAGCGCGGCGGATGATGTTCCCGGGTTTGATGTCTCGGTGAATAACGTTGTGGGAATGGATGAAGTGAAGGACGGGTAATAAGCTCTTGAGTAAGTCTTGAATTTTATTTTCTGTAAATGTGCCTTCTGTTTCTACAATTTGTGCTAAATTTTGCCCGTCGATAAATTCTTGGACTACATATTGTCTGCTGTCTTGGATGGAATAGGCTAAGAGTTCTGGAATTTGAGGATGTTTGCCCAATTCGTCTAATCGCATTGCTTCTTGTTCAAAAAGTTCGGCTGCTTTTTTGCTGTTGCGATTGCTTGCTGATGGGATGAGTGGGGTTTCTGGGGGTAAAAATTGCTTGATGACGCAGCGGGGTTTTGAGGGTTTGTCTTCGTCAACGGCGAGGAATGTTCTACCAAAACCCCCTTGTCCGATCGCCTTTATAGCCCGGTAGCGATCGCGCAGCAGCAGTTTTGAACGGCAGTTTCGGCAAATTTTGGCTGCGGGAGGGTTTTGTGGCTTGGAACAGTTGGGATTTAGGCAGTAACTCATTCGACTTTAGATTTTAAATTTCTGATTTTAAATTTTATTTTTTGAATGTTTGCACCACGCAATATATATTATACCTCTTCTCACACTTTAGAAAATTTTTCCGGCGTTGCTGATTTAGGGTATGAAAGGCTAAATCAGCAAGTCATAGAAACCAGTATTCACCAAAATTCGCGATTTTCAAGTTATTTTTTTCATACCCTGATTAAGCAACGCCACAAAATACAACTTTTTGCTAGCAATCGCTCAATTACTTATAGGATAGTACCCAACTTCCTTGTAAACAAATAATTGAATCCTCTAAAATCAGTTTGGTATCCTGTGTTTTTTGAGAACTTTAGCGGGACTGACAAATGAAATGCCCTGAGAAGAAGAGGTACTAATCATGACAGCTTCAATGACAGGCTCATAAACCGTTTTTTCTGCAACCCACTCCACAATAAAGTTTGCACCTGAGCCTCCACTTGTATCATCTGCTGCAATGAAAAAGTCTGTGGAAGCAAGCGGCTTTAGTTCTACTGGACTCTTAATGTCCTGCCTAATCAATTTCCCATCAGTATCGTAGTAACGCACGGAAGTAATAATAATCGAATTTGTCAGATCCGTATTGCGGATACTGAGGGTGGCTGACAAATTCATGACTTGATCCTGGCTATTGTAGTGATAAATATGCGAGTAAATAGGGACATATACGGTTTGTCCCATCACAACTTTTGTTTTATCTAACGTGACTGCTCTGAGTGAGGTTTCACGTTTTGTATCAGGTTGTTGCCTTTGTGAGGTAGTTGGGTCGGAACAAGAGGTAATAATGACGATCGCGGCGATCGCCCAACCAACCCAGAAATGCTGTTTCAGCTTCATCGGCATTCATCCAAATACATCACATGAATTGCGGTTACGTCTACAACAGAGCGAACCGTGTCCTCTAGACTAAAACCGTAGTTAATCTGTCAATTTCTATGAGGAAAGCAAGTTTATCCGTTAAATTACCCGTTGAGAACTCTATTTTTTAACGGGCAAAGCCAAAGGCAAGCTGGTATGTGTCAACCATCGCAATGCTGTTCCCGACTTTTAATAACTGTTGGGCTAACCCCAGCCGCATCATTCCGGCTTCACCAATTAATACCTACAGGATTTATTGTCACCTCAAAAACAAACATTATAGAACTACATACTACAAGCATTTCTCTTCCTTGAGGCGGCTTAGTGATAAGGTTTGAGCGGCAGTTCAACCTGGAACGTTGAGCCGAGGCCCACTGCACTCGTCACCTGTATTTGTCCGCTGTGTGCGTTGACAATTTGTTGGACGATCGCTAACCCCAGCCCAAAGCCTCCGCTCTCCTGCGATCGCTCGGTGTCTACTCGATAGAAGCGATCGAAAATATAGGGTAAGTCCGCTTCTGGAATACCGATTCCCGTATCGATTATCTGAATGACTGCCAAATAGGAATGAAGAACTAGCCGTATCTTTACAGTTCCGCCAACGGGAGTATATTTACAGGCGTTGTAAAGCAAGTTTTCGACTACTTGCCGCAGCAAATCAGGGTCAGCCAATAATTCAATCCGTTGTTCCGGTGATTCGCAGGTGAGTTTGATATTTTGGGCTTCTGCAAGTGCGAGAAACTGGGTTGCTAAATTGCTGAGGAGCTCGTTGAGATTGATTAACCTGAGCGATTCCGGCGCAAGTCGCCCCTGATGACGAGCTAACAGCAGTAAATTATTCACGAGCGCTCCCATTGATTTTGCGCTATCTACAATGTTTTCTAAGGGAGGATGGTAATGTGAATCATCAGCCGCCATGAGCAACCCAAGCTGGGCATTAGTAAGAATGGCAGACAGGGGCGATCGCAACTCGTGAGAGGCATCGGCTGTAAAGCGCTGAAGCTGCTGATAGGCTTGCCGAATCGGTTGCATGGCCAGCCCACTGAGAAACCAACCTGTGAGGGCAATTAAGCCCAGTGTCAGCGGGACAGCGAGAGTTAGCACAATCTGAAGCTCAGTGAGCCTGTTTTGAGTTTCTGTCAGGGGAGTTGCAACCTGAAGATAACCGAGTACCCCTGTTCTACCTTCAACGGGTAATGTCACCTGACGCAGCCAGATTCCTTTTCCCAAAAGTGGATCGGTCGATCGAACTGTGAGATAACCAAAGGGCGTATTTAACTGCTCGGGAGGAGAATTCCCAAAAAAACGAACTAGCCGCCCTTGTGCGTTATACCAGCGCACGTAAATCAGATCTTCAGCAAGGGGATGCGAACCACTACCTAACAAGGAAACATGACTCAGATCGACCTGGTTCTGGTTGTGGCGAACTTCATAATGCACGCTGGCAGCCATGATTCTGCTTTTGTCATATAGCAGTCGATCGAGCGCCTCTAGTTTATCTTTCACCTCAATCTGATAGATCGCCCCAGCAAACAGCACGAGAATGCTTCCCATTGACAGGGTGAACCAACGAGCCAGATTGCGACGACTTTGATTAAACTTGACATCCACCCCGAGCTGAAGGTACGGGGATTCCCAAACCTCACGATTTGAATTTCTGCTTCTTCGCAACTGCCTCTACCCTAAAAGAGATTTGGTCTTATGTTCGCTCCACAGACTAACCCCGCAAGCCCTGCGGTTTTTACCTGTCGAATACCAAACGGAATTCTTCTTCGTTTTGATTCTAGGGATGTTTACCATTGCCCTATCCTCTTTTCCCGGTCTACCGATTTTGCGAAAGCCGCCAGCACAAGGCTGAACTTCGCTCGTATAGGCTGTTTGATCCATCGTCTCGGGTGGGTCGTTGACCAATTATATTGTAATATAAAGCCGTCCTAAAAGGACGAGGTTTCTACCCACTTTTCTGATGACTTGCCTTCACGATCGTTGCTTTTCGGGGGAAGTGAGGCGATAACCCATGCCGTAAATGCTCTCAATCCAGTCTGATACTCCTACAGCCTGCAAGCGTTGGCGGAGTTTGCGAACTAGAACAGTAATCGCATTGCTCTCTGGTTCAGTCCCCCATTCCCACACGCCTTGTTCAATCTGATTCCGAGTCAAAACTTGCCGGGGATGACGCATAAAATACTCCAACAACTGAAACTCGCGACTGGAGAGGGAAACGGTTGCACCTTGTCGCTCAACAGTAAGAGTATCGAGGTGGAGGTGCAGATCCTCAAGGCTGAGCGTATCTCCTTGCCAAAGGGGCGATCGCCGTCTTAATGCCCGCACTCGTGCCATGAATTCAACCAAATCGATCGGTTTCACCAGGTAATCATCTGCACCTGCGTCTAACCCGGTCACTTTTTCAGGCGTGGTGTCTCTTGCGGTGATCATCAAAATCGGCGCTGTTTTCCCTGCTGCTCGATATTGACGGCAGAGATTTACCCCAGTGATATGTGGCAACATCCAGTCCAAAATCAACAAATCATATTCTTTTTCTGATAACAGCCACTGTGCCGTCTCTCCATCTTTTACCCCATCCACGCTATGTCCTGCTTGAGACAGCACTGTTTGAAGTGGCATTAGTTGCTTTGGGTCGTCCTCCACAAGTAAGATTCTCATATATTTCTTTAATTTGGTTGATAAACATCGATCGGCTGATGAAATTTATCTATTTTAAGCATGAATCTAAAAATGCCAACACTTGCTTTTTTTCTATTTGCGGCTCTAGGAGAAATCTCTGGGTGTTACGCTTTCTGGGCCTGGGTGAGACTTGAAAAGAGCATTTTGTGGGTTGTTCCAGGCATTTTAGCTTTAATCAGTTTTGCGCTTTCTCTAACTCAAGTCAATGCCTCAAACGCTGGAAGAGTATATGCTGCCTATGGAGGTATTTACATTCTTGCATCTCTGGTTTGGTTATGGCTCATTGAAGGAGTTAAGCCAGATAAGTGGGACTTGCTGGGTGTTACAATTTCCCTGATTGGAACCGCTGTAATTTTGTTGAGCCCACATCGCTGAGCGGTGTTCTTATCGAACTGAAACATTTGACGCATCGTCCTTTAGTAGGATTTCAGCAGAGCGGTAACTCCACTAAAGTGCAAATATAGCAATCCTAAATCATTTGTGAATTTCTTACTCCCTCCCCTTGGTAAGGGGAGGGTTGGGGTGGGGTAAAAAATTTATGTGGCAGGTTACTAAACGTTGGCTAAAAGCATCAGGCGCAGAGTTTTGGTTGCCATTGCCGTTTGTGGCGATCGCGTTTTGGGTTGGTTCCAGTTTCCTAATGGCTCAAGAATTACAACAACCCCAGATCGCAAAGAATAAACTTCAGGCAGATACCCAGCTTAAAGCAACGGTGTCTGTCAATATATTGCTGATCAACGCGGTGATTAACCGAAAACAAGGAACAACCCAGGTTGCGGTAGAAACAGCAGAACCCATTTTGAAGCGATTGGAATTAGAATTGCCAATGACTGACGCAACCCAGATAGAGGCAGCGATCGCGCAAGAACTCCAGTTATCACGTCAAAATGTTCGCCAGTTAGTCCGTTACGAGATCGTTGAATGAGGCTATGGTGTCAATATTGCGATCGCATCCAGTAGACCTCTTGCAAAAATCCTTTTCATCAATTGATGGGACGGGCAAGATGCCCATCCCACAAGAGTTATTTTTTTTTGTGGGACGGGCATCTTGCCCGTCCTATTTATTTTTGCAAGAGGTCTAGTCAAATAAGGTTGCCAAATCCATAGGTTTCCTCACTGCGATCGCGCAATATTTTAAGTGGCAACAAGCGCCAAATGCTCTTGCCACTTCACTGTTAGGAACTACTGAATGACGATTTGGTTATTGAGCGAAATATTCGGTGCAGTTTGCCGAGCAATTTGTTCTGCCAAAGCTTTTTGTTCTGCCGTTTGAACGCGCCCTGTTAACACAATCGAATTATCCCGCTCCTCTGCGTCCAAATCGAATTGCTTGAGGGTGCCATCGGAGTCTAAGGCCTCTTCTACGCGATCGGCAATATCGTCAATGTCTTGATTCTGAGGCGTCTGTGCGGTCGTGGTTGCAGGCGCAGAAGCCGTTGGAACCGTCGTATTTCCAGTGGCAGTTGTGGGAGCAGAAGTAGATGGAACAGTTGTCTGTGAATTATTTGACGGGTTGCAAGCACCTAAACCCAAAATTGCAATTGTGCTGACGCTGATTCCTTGCACAAATAGCTTTAATAATTGCATATTTTTTGTTTGTTTTGTTTATTGTGAAACGCAATTTTGCCGATAAACCTCAGCATGAAGTCTTTGAGCCTTTCAAGTTAACAAGTGAATGTACGATTGTTCATCCATCAAAAGGAATGCTTTTTACAAACTGAAAAAACAACAATAAATCAAATCCAGTCAACTAAGGTTGGCAAGTCCATGAGCCAATACGGTTCAGTTAAGGCTCAAATAGTGGTAAATTAGGTATGGTGTCCAAAAATGGAGAGCAAGTAAGGTGCATC
>NZ_JAUBUG010000106.1:0-15489 GCF_036705345.1 Microcoleus sp. B3-D2 | reverse complement strand
TGATTAAAGGGATTACTTGTTTCCATTGGTGGCCAAAAACCCAAGCTATATCATTCCGGTGCAACCGGAATTGATATAAGAAGTCACTCGATTCTCTGGTTGTTCAGAAAAGTTTCTAAAGTGATACTATCCACTGATATCTCTCCCTGAATGCCGTAGAGACTAGCAGCTTCCTGACTACTACTGTTACATTCGAGATTATCGGAAGTATATATTTTTAATGGCTCATTTTGGTCTGATATAGCATAATTAAACTTTTTAACTAAGGCATTTTCTGGGAGCTAAGAATACACACAAGGAACTGCTTCTATGGCGTAGTAACAGGTACAATTGAATTCGCGAGTTATCGATTCGCTAAATTGACCGACCTTCTGGGCGCCTAAATCGATCGCTAAAGAGTCAGAGTCGATGATTTTAGAATAAATAGTATGAGTTTTGAGATTGATCAAGCCTGAATGCTTTTGCCAGAAATCGATACATTTCACTAATAAATTATAAAGTGTCATGAGTGGCCAAATAAATTATGGTTAATACCAACATTAAAAACCATGTGTGCCGAGTTACTGAGGAAAATTAATTAATTAATTGTAACAATACTTTGATACTATGTACTCTGGCAGCTAAAATCCACAACTTCAAATCGACATGAGCCAGCATTCAGACCGCATTGCCCCTCACGGCGGCACCCTGGTCCACCGCATTGCCACACTAGACCAAAGACAAGAATTTTTCGACAAAGCAGAGTCCCTGCCGCGAGTCCAGCTTTCGGATCGATCGATCTCCGACGTGCAAATGATCGCCATCGGCGCCCTGAGTCCCCTCAAAGGGTTCATGAACGAAGCTGATTATCGATCGGTCGTTAAACAAATGCGCCTCTCCAACGGCCTGCCGTGGTCGGTTCCCATCACCCTCTCGGTCTCCCAAGAAGTCGCCGACTCTCTCAAAGAAGGCACTTTAGTGCGCCTCGACTCGCCGGCGGGCGAATTTGTCGGGCTCTTGGAACTTGCAGAAAAATACCACTACAGCAAAGAAGAAGAAGCCCTTAACGTCTACCGCACCGACGACCTCAAACACCCGGGCGTCCAAGTAGTAGACAAATCCGGGCCCGTTAACCTCGCAGGCGATGTTTGGCTGCTGGAACGCGGACTAGACCCCCGGTTTCCCCAATACCAAATTGACCCGGCGAAATCGAGAATGCTGTTCACAGAAAAAGGATGGAAAACGATAGTCGGTTTCCAAACCCGAAACCCCATCCACCGGGCACACGAATACATTCAAAAATGCGCCTTAGAAACAGTAGACGGCTTGTTCCTGCACCCGCTAGTCGGGACGACTAAGGATGACGACATCGCCGCTGACGTGCGGATGCGCTGCTACGAAATTCTGCTAGAAAAATATTATCCAAAAGATCGCGTAATTTTGGCAATTAATCCGGCGGCGATGCGCTACGCCGGGCCGCGAGAAGCAATTTTTCATGCTTTAATCCGCAAAAACTACGGCTGCACTCACTTTATCGTGGGGCGCGATCACGCGGGAGTTGGCGATTATTACGGCACTTACGATGCCCAACATATTTTTGATGAATTTGAGCCGGGAGAATTGGGAATTGTGCCGATGAAATTCGAGCACGCTTTCTATTGCACACTGACGGAACAAATGGCTACAACTAAAACAAGTCCCAGCACTCCCGAACAACGGGTGCATTTGTCGGGAACCAAAGTTCGGGAAATGCTGCGCGCTGGAAAATTGCCGCCGCCGCAGTTTTCCCGGCCGGAAGTCGCCGCAGAATTAGCCAAGGCAATGAATATTTTCAATTACGAGATTTAAATCTTGAACATTGGTGGGGGCGACATTCTGCATAGTTTTTAATTTTGAGTTTTGAGTTTTAAATGGGAAATTTTCAACTTAAAGCTCAAAAGTTAAAACTTAAAAACTCCCTTAATACTAAACACTCACAATCTAATTAATTCCCCTCAAATTATTGAGGGGAATTTAACTTAAAATTCAAAACTTAAAATTCAAAGCTATTTAAAAATGGGACTCAAGCGGCGGGAATTTTTGCAGCAAGCTGGCCGGGTGCTGGCCGCCATCGGAATCAGCGAGGCCCTGTGGCTGCCGTTGGGCGATCGCTACCTCCAAGCCTTAGCGCAGCCGACAGCCAGGAAATTGGCTTTGTTGGTTGGCGTTGACAAATATCCAGACTCGCCCCTGCACGGCTGCGTCACGGATGTGGAATTGCAGCGGGAACTGCTGATATATCGGTTTGGGTTTGTGCCGTCGGATATTTTGACTTTGACTGACGCTAAAGCTACGAGGGAGAATATCGAGACGGCTTTTGTCACTCACTTGACTCAACAAGCAAAACCCGGTGACGTGGTAGTTTTTCACTTTAGCGGCTGCGGTAGCCGAGTCAGTTTGGGCGAGTCTCCTGGAAAAATGCAAAACAGTTTGGTGTCGGCGGATGATGTTTTGCCGTTGTTAGCAAACCGGGCGGTGAACGATATTTTAGAGGAAACGCTGTTGCTGTTGATGCGATCGCTCGCGACAGAAAATGCGATCGCCATCCTCGACACCAGCTACACCTATCCGGGTTTCCCCAAAAACGGCAACTTTCGCATTCGCTCCCGCCCCCGCCCCACCATCGGCGAGCCTCGCCTCGCAGAATTAACGTTTGCCCAAGACCTCCGCTCCCGCCCAAATCTCCGTCCGGACGCCGCTGTACTTGCCGCCGGCGCGAATTCCGCACTCGCCGCCGAACAAGAGTGGAACGGATTTACCGCAGGTTTATTTACCTACGCCCTCACCCAAACTTTGTGGTGGGCAACTCCCGCTAGCAGTTTCAGCGTCAGTTTCGGCCGCGCTGCGGGTAATGTCGAGCAAATTGCGGGGTTATCGCAGCAACCGCAAATTCTCAATCACGATTTAACAACCGCGCCGGCGGTGAATTTTTCAAATTTAATTTTGAATTCCCCTGCATCTGACGGCGCTGTGACGGCGGTGGAAGAGGGGGGCAAAACTGTGCAGTTGTGGCTGGGCGGGTTGTCGCCCGGGGTTTTGGAGTGCTGCGGGGGTTCTGTGTTTGCTGTGGATTCCTCCGAGGGCGCGAGGCTTTTGCTGCGGGGACGCACGGGCCTCTCTGCTAAAGCCCAAGTTGTAGACGGGTTCGATCGAACAGACGGGCAATTAACAGTCGGCGAACTCGTGAGGGAAGAAATTCGGGTATTGCCGCGAAACATCGGTTTGACAGTAGCTTTGGACTCGGGTTTGGAACGCATCGAGCGGGTGGACGCTACCAGCGCCTTTGCGACTGTGCCACAAGTTTCGGCGGTAGGCAGCGAGCAATTGGCTGACTGTCGGTTCGGCAGAGTCCCGGAAACAACTTTAGCCGAAACAGTCTCGCCTCACGAGCCTGTTTTGTCTCAAAGGCGTTACGGTTTGTTTTCTTTGGCTCAAATGCTGATTCCCGATACTCAGGGCGACGGGGGAGAAGCAGTTAAGGTGGCGGTGCAGCGCTTGACTCCGCAGTTGAAAGCGCAGCAGGCGGGGAAGTTGCTGCGGCTGACAGTTAATGAGGGCTCTTCGCGCCTGAAGGTGCGGGCCGAGCTGGTAACTCTCGCACCCCAAGCGCGGGCAGTGGCGCAGCGAGAGCCGGTGCGGGCCGGCGGTGATTATCGGCTGGAACCGCTGAGCGGGGAAAGTGAGAAATCGGCAAGCGCTCATATACTAGGTTTACCAGAAGGCAGCCGAATTAGCTACAGGTTGTATAACGACAGCGATCGCCCGGTTTACTTTGCGGTGTTTTGCTCGGACTGCGCGGGAAGGCTGTCCGTACTCGGCGCTGAGGGCAAAGACTCTGTGGGGGGGATGTCGCGGGCGATCGCTCCTGGGGAGAATTTGACCGTGCCGGCGGCTGGGGCTGTTGGGTTGGCGGTATCTGGGGCGATC
Organism: Microcoleus sp. B3-D2; assembly: GCF_036705345.1. Taxonomy (NCBI): domain Bacteria; kingdom Bacillati; phylum Cyanobacteriota; class Cyanophyceae; order Oscillatoriales; family Microcoleaceae; genus Microcoleus; species Microcoleus sp. B3-D2. Next base: position 11,544 of record NZ_JAUBUG010000106.1, on the reverse strand, counting down.
GGACTTGCGGAAACTCTGATTATATTTAGTGAGAGTTCCTTGGCTCAAACTCTGGCTGCAATAGAAGCCGAAATGCAGCAAACGAGGGATGCCCTGCCAATTCGAGTGTTGTTGAATCCTTTAAATGTGGCGCGGGCGGTACTCGAAGATTTGCACGCCGCTAGCATTCCGGGGGTGCAGAAAGTGGGGATATCGACGGATGATTTAGCTTTGGATGTGAATGTTTGGGCAACTCTGAGTTTTGTTTATCGGGTGGTTTAATTGAAAAATGGGGACTTGGGAATGTTTTCTATAACCTATAATCTGAATCTATCCCAGTACGAAATCGATATTCACTTCCAAATCAGGAAAGGCGAGCGACGCAACTTGTTGACCTCGCCAAAATTTTTGGATTAAACTGTAACCATTAGGAGTTGGCTGGCGGTAAACCTCTAAACATTGTGCCTCTATATCTACTAGCCAGACTTCTTGAATGAGCGATCGAGCGTAAATAAGAACTTTCACATCTCGATCGTAATCAACCGTGCTATCGGATACTTCTACCAACAGCAAAACTTCTGACGCTACTGGATGTGCTGTTGAATAGTAATCAGCCCGGGGTTTCAGCAATACTACATCAGGTTGAGGTTCGGTGCGCTCGTTCAACTGGATGGGGTTTTGCACATCCAGAAAAGCCCGGTTACTGGGAATTTCGCTGAACAGTCCGATGAATCGTCTCACACAGGAAGCATGACGAGTTCCAATTGCTGCCATTTGGATCAGTTCTCCTTCTATCAGTTCTACCCGATCGCCCTCGGAAAGAATACCAGCTTTGCCCATTAAATGATATTCTTCTACTGTCAACAACCTTTTGAGTAATTGCACTGCCATAACCCACCGCGCTGCTAATTGTTATTTCAATTGTAGTCGATATGCCAAAGAAGTTATGGTCATGAGTAGTTGGTAATGTCAACAGTCAACCGTCGTACAGCAAACAGTCAACTGTCAACAGTCAACCGTCAACAGACTGATAAAGCTTTTCTACCATTTGAGCCAAGCGTTTCATTGCAGTTTCAATCTCATCATTTGTTGCCGTCAAACTGATGCGTAAACACTCATGTTTTTGCTGCCAATCTTCCCGCAAACCAGGGAAGAAAGAACTTCCCGGCACGACAATTACGCCAACTTTTTTCAACTCTTGATACAGTTCCCAATCAGTCATTGGCAAATCTTTCAGCCACAACCATGCGAAAATTGCTCCTTCGCCCCGGTGCAAGAACCACGGCAAATCTTTCGGCATTGCTTGTTCGAGAGTGCTTTCTACGATCGCAAATTTGCTTTGATAGTAGGGGCGAATTACGTTGATGGAAATATCGGCAAGAGCGCCGGACGCAATGGCACGAGTTGCGATCGCCTGTCCGTATCTTGGCGAATGAATGCACATATTGGTCTGAAAACATTCTAATATTTGAATGATTTTTTCATCGCCGATCGCTATTCCGATTCTTTCTCCCGGCAATCCGGCTTTCGACAAACTCATACAGTGCACGATATTGCCGCCAAAAATCGGCGTCATCTCGGTAAAATTCAAAGACGGGAAGGGAGGGCCGTAGGCGGAATCTACGAACACCGGTACGTCAAAAGCCGCTGCTAAATCGGCAATTTTCTTAACTTCGTCGTCGGTGAGAACGTTGCCGGTGGGGTTGCAGGGACGGGAAAAAATGACGCAGCCGGTGGTTTGGTCGATAGACAGTTGGCTAAAATCCGGGCGGTATTTGAACCTGTGAGCGGCTGCATCAATATCGAGGGTGGGTTTGCAGGCGACTACCGCTTCGGGAATCAAGCTAACGCCGCCGTAACCCGTGTAGTCTGGGCTCAGCGGTAAAACAATATTTTTAAGCTGTTTGCTGGTAGTGTAGCCGCCGAAAGCGTTGGCTGCGTAGAAGTAAATCGATTGACTACCGGGAGTAATTAGGATATTGCGATCGGTCAAATTCAGTCCGTAACGCTGATTAAAATCCGCCAATACCGCATTGATCAACGGCTGATAACCTTGACTGGAACCGTAGCGACAAACCACCTCGCCGTATTCTGGGCTCGCCAAAAGTTCCGCTGTGCAGTCGCGCCACAACTGCTCGACTTCCGGCAAAATAACCGGATTTCCGGCGCTCAAATTGATAAACTCCTGCCCGCTGCCGGCTCTGAGTGTTTCAATAATATCTTTCATAATTGCCCGAACTCCCGTGAGGTGGGACATCTGAGCGCCAAATTGAGTCAGGGCAGGGTTCATAGCAAATGCAGCGACAATGATAGAAGTTTACAGTTTATCTATAATAACTCCAGTCGCAGGCCTTAGCGTAGCTTGGCTGGGGCATGGGTTGTCGATCGAGTGTCTGATTAATTCAATAAACTCGATCGCACAGCGTTTTGTTTCTTCCCCTGTGCGCGCGCCGGAGCATAAGATTCAGGGCATTTGTGGAGCCGGATCGATCGATCAAAAAGTGTTTTTTGCCTAAAAATTAGCGAACGCAACAGCAATCTATAATTCAAAAATGGTGGTAAGATTTCACGCCGTCGCGCCAGATGAATTGCCCATACTTGACAATAACCATTGGCAGAATCTAAAATTAGCCGTAGAACCCGATCGCAACAGAATTTTATCGGCTCCTGTTACTGCTATAATTACAGGTTTAATCCAGCCTCAAGAATCAAATTTGTTGCTAACTCATCTTCATGATTCGCGGTTTGCTGACAGCGGTGCATTTTATCATCAATCCGACTAAAGCCAAGATAGATCGTAAGGTCACCATTTGAGTGGCGTTACATAACAAATACATAAATCCCAACCAAAATTAACCGCCGTAAACTTCAACACAACAATGACACACTTTCCACTTATAGAATACGAGCAACTTACAGATCCTAAAGCCAAAGCAGTGTACGAAGAAATCTTGACAGACTTGGGTTTTGGCATCGTCCCCAACCTGTTCAAGTCAATGGCAATCAACCCTGACCTATTAGAAGCAAATTGGAAAAAATTCCGGGGAACCATTCTGCAAGGAGACTTACCCCGTACCCTTAAAGAAATGGTCGGCGTCGCTATTTCCCAATCAAATAATAGCGAGTACGCTCTCCAAGTTCACCTGCACGGATTGTCAGCCTTGGGGATGAGCGAAGAACTACTGCGAACCCTAGTTTCTGACTTTGCCAACTGCCCTTTGCCAAAACGTGATAAAGCCGTAATTACCTTTGGCTTGCTGGCTGCTACAAAACCCCTGGAAATGACAGAATCTGATTACCAAAACCTGCGGGATTTAGGACTTGATGATTCAGAAATCTTTGAGATTATTGCGACAGCAGACTTGTTTAGCTTTGTCAACCGATATACTGATGCAATAGCCCTCGAAATAGATGCTTTGTAATCTATATTTTATACCCATATTATGGGCGATCGGCTAGAAGATCAAGATCGAGAAGAACTTCTGTTAACAGCCCGCCGTTTGTTAGCAGAAGCTCAAGCGCTTTCCATCCGCATTTCCGCTGTCAACGAAGTTGCCACTGCCATTAACCGCACCCTCGATCTCAACCAGATTTTGCGGGTACTAGGCAAGCAAGCCAAATGGTTGCTAGACTTTGAACACTGTAGCGTTTGCCTGCACAGCACTAACACTTGCATGACCTTATTTGGCCGGCATATCCCTGTAGATATTGGAGCCCTCCCAGAGGGTGGACCTATTCACAAGGCTTTCACCACACGTCAACCTCAATTAATTCAAGAAGCGGGTGCTACTGCTATTTTATCCCCCTACGCTTCGCAAATTATCATTCCTTTGGAAAGTGAAGGTAAGATTTTAGGCACAATTAATTTTGCCACAACAAAGCCACGAGCTTACACTCAAGAAGATTTACGAATTGGCTATCTTTTGGCTTTGCAACTCTCCTCAGCTATCCGCAATGCTGAACGTTTTAAAGAGATAAATAGCCTGTATTCCGAACTCGATGCCGAAAAGCACAAATCTGATCGGCTACTGTTGAACGTGCTGCCGGTTGAAATTGCCGAGGAACTCAAAAATAACGGCAAAGTGGAACCACTTTATTATGATAACGTATCGGTTTTATTTACTGACTTTAAAGGCTTTACTCAGTTATCTGAAAAAATGACACCCCGAGAGTTAGTTGACGAACTAGATTATTGTTTTTCTTATTTCGATCGCGTGATGGATAAATACTCTATGGAAAAATTGAAGACTATTGGCGACAGCTATATGTGCGCGGCGGGAATTCCTACCCCTCGCCCAACACACGCCTTTGACGCTGTACTTGCTGCCCTAGAAATTCGACAGTTCATGGATTTGCGAAAAATACAGAAAGCTCAACAAAATATCCCTTATTGGGATATCCGCATTGGTATTCATTCAGGTCCAATACTTGCTGGGGTAATTGGCCATAAAAAGTTTTCCTATGATGTCTGGGGAGATACAGTTAATACTGCATCTCGGATGGAATCTTCGGGCGTACCTGGAAATATCAATATCTCTCATGCGACCTTTGAATTAGTTAGAGATTTTTTTGAATGCGAATACCGAGGAAAAATTTATGCTAAAAATAAAGGCGAGTTGGATATGTATTTGGTTCACCATCTTAAATAGATTTTGGAAGGGCTAATTGCTAAAAGAGGATGGCTAAGCGAGCCGTTATACTATTTTAGATTTTAGATTTTAGATTTTAGATTGGGGAATTACTGATTATTAGCACGGTTTGGAGCGCTGGCATAAAGTTGCACTTTTTTAACGGGTGTTAAATATTGAAATATAACTCAACTATGAACTGAGAATATATCGCTCGAAGTTTTTTCTCAGGAGAGCGGTATTCTATGGCAGTGTCCCCAAACTATATTAAAATGAGCGAGTTGTAGATTTTAAATTTTAATTATTTATGCGTATTTGGCAAGCAGATTTCTACCGCCGCCCTCTCCAAGACGAAACTGGCAAACCACTTTGGGAACTCTTAATTTGCGACTCTGAAGGCAGTTTTCAATTTAGCGCTGTTTGCCGCCAGGGGGCCGCAAATTCTAATTGGGTAGCCTCGCAGTTGCAGCAGCAAGCTCAAATCGAAAATTTGCCAGATTTGATTCAAGTATTTAGACCTCAGTCTCTGGGCTTAATCGAAGCTGCGGGCAAAGTTTTGGGCGTCAAGGTGGAAGCGACTCGGCGCACTGCGGCTCTGAAATTGCTGCTGCAACAACGCGCCAAAGAATATTTGAGTATGGCTAATTATACAGGTGAAACTTACAGTGCGATCGCCCTCGACTCGCCGCCGCCCGTGCCTTTACCCGAAAACCTCTGGGGCGATGGCTGGCGTTTTGCTTCCCTACCCGCCGGCGACATTGAAGAGGCTTTCCAAGGGCGTCCCCTGCCAATTTTGGAAATGCCAGAATTTTTGTTACCGCTGAATTTGGGCTTGGCCTCAACAGTACCCGTACCGGGAGTGGTGATTGACGGCGGACGCCAGTCTATGCGGTTGGCTAGATGGCTTCAGGATGCCAAACCTTTCGCTTTGAATTATATTGCTGGAGAACCAGACGGATTGATATTGGAAGCTGGGTTAGTAGATAGGTGGGTTGTGGCTACTTTTGAAGATAGCGAGGTGAAAGCCGCGGCCCAAATTTACCAACAGCGGAAGCAATTAAGTAAAGGATTACATTTTTTGTTAGTCCAGCCCGATGATAGTGGCATGACTTATACAGGCTTTTGGCTGTTGAATTTTGATCGATAAGATGTAATATCAATTCCGGTTGCACGAGCGAAATGATTGTTGACCGTTGACTGTTGACTGTTGACTGTTGACGGGCGGGTCGAAAAAGTGAATGGTTGAGTGTTAACTGTTGACTCGATTTTATTATTCCGATGCAACCGGAAACGATATAAATAATATTATTTGTGATGTCGATCCATCGCGCGCAGAAAAATAGTAAAACATTGTCCGAACTCGTTTCCCGGAGATACAGACTCAAACACAACTTTTAAAACAGCTTCTTGAGCTAGCAAGAGATAGTGTAGCAAAGTTATTCCACAACTAAAATCAATCCGTTTCGGATGCCCTGACACACTCGGTTGATGTGAGAGTGGTCTTTTTCGTTAAGACCTTTCTCCGCTAGCATTGCTGACTTCAGCAGCCGTCTGTCAAGGGGGGTAATTTGGCGAAAAGCAAAAATGCGCTCGACGATCGCCTCGATCGAGATTTTGGGGAGGTTAGCAGAGCTGACAGTCATGGTCTTAACACGCTAAAAACAAGTAACAGAACTATGTACCTTTATTTTTAAAGATTTTGTGAAGGTATTTTGTGATTAAGATCACATATATTTTGTGACAAAATAGTGTATGTCGGGTGACTGCTATCACGAAATCTTCAATTATCTTTACCCCAACTTAACGATGGCCCGATAGAATCACTCTTGTAAAACTCAAGCAGAGGGTAAAAATGGCACAAGCAAAAATCGGAATTATCGGCGGCAGCGGTTTGTATAAAATGGAGGCCCTCAAAGATATTGAAGAGGTGAAAATTGATACACCTTTTGGAGCGCCATCGGATGCCGCAATTGTGGGAACATTGGACGGTACGCCGGTAGCATTTCTGGCTAGACACGGCCGCAACCACACTTTTTTGCCCTCAGAAGTGCCGTATCGCGCAAATATTTATGCAATGAAGAGTTTGGGAGTTGAGTATTTAATCTCAGCGTCGGCGGTTGGTTCTCTGAAAGCAGAGGCGAAACCTTTAGATATGGTAGTGCCCGATCAGTTTATCGATCGTACAAAAAATCGAGTTTCTACCTTTTTTGGAGAAGGAATTGTTGCCCACATCACATTCGGCGATCCGGTTTGCGGCGAATTGGCTAAAGTATTGGCAAGTGCGATCGAATCCTTGAACCTCCCCGACGTTACCCTGCACCGGGGCGGCACCTACGTCTGCATGGAAGGCCCCGCATTTTCCACAAAAGCAGAATCCCACCTTTACCGCAGTTGGGGGGCGACAGTCATCGGAATGACAAATTTGCCGGAAGCAAAATTAGCCAGAGAAGCAGAAATTGCCTACGCAACTTTAGCATTAGTCACAGACTACGACTGCTGGCACGAAGATCACGACAGCGTAACAGTAGAAATGGTAATAGCAAATTTGCACCGCAATGCAGAGAATGCTCAAAAAGTCATTCAAGAAACAGTCCGTAGACTAACAGAAAATCCCCCAATATCTGATGCACATTCTGCGTTGAAATATGCAATTCTGACTCGGCTGGATCAAGTGCCGACCGCAACTAAGGAGAAAATGGGTTTGCTCTTGCAGAAGTATTTGTAGTTGAAATTAAGTTGCAATCATGAGGTTATAGGTGACTCCACAGGTGTAAGGTGTGCAGCGCGCACCCTACATCATGGGGAGAAGGCAGAAATATTTGTATATCTAGCATTCGTCCTGAGTCAAGAGTCAGAAGTCAGGAGTAAGATCCATTGCATATCAAATGTTTTAACAATAGACATCTCCGAAAAGATCCAAAGCTCTTCTATCGCTACTTTTGAATCTCTCGCACTAGGAAGCATCCCGATTGTGCAAACAGTCCTTTTTTCTGCAGTGGCAGCGATCGAGCTACCACTGCAGTGATATATGAGCAATAATGGCAAGATAAAGTCGCAACTGCTGCACAGAAAGCGCAAAAGCTCAAAACGGACAATTTAAACTATGCTTGGCATTCCTGGATATCAGATTTTCTCCCAAATTTATGAAAGCGCAAATTCCTTCGTTTATCGCGGAATTCGCGCTCGCGAGCTACGCGACGGTTACGCCGAACGCCTACCAATCATCCTCAAGCTGCTGAAAGAAGAATTGCCAACGCCAGCACAAATGCTGAGATACCAGCAGGAATACCAAATCAGTCAAACTCTTAATTTATCAGGCGTTGTTAAAGCTTACAGCTTAGAAAAATATCATAATTCTCTTGCGCTCGTCTTCGAGGATGTTGGCGCTGAATCTTTAAGTTTATGGCGGCAGCAACATCAAATAACCGTAGCTAAATTTCTCCCCATCGCTATCAAAACTGTCGAGATTTTGGGTCAGATTCACAGCGCTAATATTATCCACAAAGACATTAACCCATCTAATATAATTATCAACCCCAAAACCGGGGCAGTCAAAATTATTGACTTCGGCATTTCAACAGTCTTGTCTAGAGAAAATCCTACCCTAAAAAGTCCCAATGTTTTAGAGGGAACTTTAGCTTATATCGCACCCGAACAAACCGGAAGAATGAATCGCGCCATTGATTACCGCGCTGATTTTTATTCCCTGGGCGCTACTTTTTACGAACTGCTAACCAATCAACTGTCTTTTGAAGGTAATGACGCGATCGAGTTAGTACACTGTCACATCGCTAAACAACCCATTCCGCCCCAAGAACTCAATCCAGAGATTCCTAAACCTGTTTCAGATATCGTAATGAAGCTGTTAGCAAAAACCGCAGAAGAGCGATATCAAAGCGCTTGGGGAATTCAAGCAGATTTAGAGTTATGTCTCACTCAACTGCAAACTCAAGGCAAGAGAGAAGACTTTACTATTGGTCAGCACGATATTTCAGATAAGTTTCAAATTACTCAAAAACTTTACGGCCGAGAAACAGAAATAGAAAGGCTGCTGGCGGCATTTGAGCGAGTTGCCGGTAGCTTGCAGGAAGAAGCAGAAAGTGTAACGTCAGAAACTCAGCCCCCCCCCAACAGCCGACCCCATTCCGAAATGATGTTAGTATTCGGATATTCCGGCATTGGCAAATCAGCATTAGTTCAAGAAATTTACCAACCTATTACCCGAAAAAAAGGTTATTTCATCGCCGGGAAATTTGACCAGTTTCAGCGAAATATTCCTTACAGCGCCGTCATTAAAGCCTTTCAAGAATTAGTGCGGGAGTTGCTCGCAGAAACAGAACCTAAACTCCAACAGTGGCGCGAAAAAATATTAACAGCAGTTGGAGTTAACGGTCAAGTCGTTATTGATGTAATTCCCGAATTAGAATTGATAGTTGGCAAGCAGCCAGAATTATCCGAACTTCCTCCCGCTGAATCGCAAAATCGGTTTAATTTAGTCTTGCATAACTTCATCCGCGTATTTTGCAAGCCAGAACATCCCTTAGTCATGTTTCTCGACGATTTGCAGTGGGCCGACTCCGCAAGTTTGCAGATGCTTCAATTGATAATCACTGACCCAGATATGCAATATCTGTTTCTGATTGGGGCTTATCGGGATAACGAAGTCAGTGCAGCCCATCCGCTGATGTTAACAATTAATGAGATTCAGAAAACGGGATGCGTTATTAATTCAATTTCCCTCTTACCTTTAAAGTTAAAGGATGTCAATCATTTAATTGCGGATACTCTTAAATGCGATGTCGAAACAGCCCTGCCCTTAGCAGAGTTAGTCCTGCAAAAAACTCAAGGCAATCCCTTTTTTATTAACGAGTTTCTCAAATCACTTTATGCTGAGAAACTGTTGAAATTTGGAGTAACTTCTCCGAAGCTTGGGGGGACAAAGGGAGGCTGGCAGTGGGATTTAGAGCAAATTCAAGCCAAGGGAATTACTGACAATGTAGTCGAACTCATGGCAGGAAAAATTCAAAAACTGTCGCCGGAAACACAGCAACTATTAAAATTGGCTGCTTGCATTGGCAATCAATTTGATGTGAAAACCTTGGCCATTGTTAGTGAAAACTCAGTAAAAGCAACTAACGGGAAACTTTTGGAAGCAGTTAGGGAAACTTTAATTATTCCCGTGGGAAATGATTACAAAATTCTAGAATTAGAGCAAAATTCAGAAGATTTAACTGTTTATTACAAATTTTTGCACGATCGCGTCCAGCAAGCCGCCTATTCTCTAATTCCCGAACCAGAAAAGCAAGTTGTCCGCTACCGAGTTGGACAACTTTTGTTGGACAACACTGCCCCGGAACAGCGAGAACAGAAAATATTTGATATCGTCAATCACCTCAACTTTGGCAGCGAATTAATTCCTACACAGCCGCAGCGCAATGAACTGGCAGCACTAAACCTTTTAGCAGGCAAAAAAGCCAAAGTTTCCGCTGCTTATAAATCAGCACTGGATTACTTCGCGGCGGGCAGGCAATTATTAAGTGCAGACAGTTGGCAAACCCAATACGACTTAACCCTGAATCTCTACGAAGAAGCAGCAGAAGCCGCTTACATCAGTACCGATTTCGAGCAGATGGAGGAATTAGCAACTCCGGTGCTGCAACAAGCAAAAACAGTTTTAGACAAAGTAAAAGTTTATCAAGCAAGAATTCTCGCTCAGTTAGCGCAAAGCCAATTGCGGCAGGCAGTAGACACAGCTTTATCAGTCCTAGAACTATTAGATATACATTTTCCCAAACAGCCAACTCCGGCAGATATTCAGACGGCGCTGCAAGCAATGCAGGCAACGCTAGCAGGCAGAAAAATTGAAGATTTAATCGATTTACCACCGATGACAGCCCGGGACAAATTAGCAGCGATGCAGATGATATCAACCACCCTTGATGCTGCCTATTTTTCTTTCCCAAAACTCCTGCCTTTGTTGGTTTTTAAACAGGTAAATTTATCTCTACAATACGGCAATACTCCTTATTCTTTGCCAGCTTATGGCCTTTGCGGAATGTTTTTGAGCGCGATTTTCAACGAGATCGAATCTGGCTATCGATTTGGGGAACTGGCTTTAAATTTACTGGATCGAATTAACGCCAGCAAAGTCAAAGCACAAACGCTTCACTGCGTTAATGCTTTTGTCAAACATTACAAAGAATCGGTTAGGAAAACTTTAAAACTGTCGCAAGATGGTTGGGCAATCGGTTTGGAAACCGGAGACATAGGATATGCCTGCCACAATGCCGTTACATACTGCTGGTCTAGCTATTTTATTGGCAAAGAACTCACAGAATTGGAAAGAGAAATAGCTGCCTACCAGGACATGATACGCCAACTCAAGCAAGAATTTGATTTGAACGGCACCGAAGTAGCCCGGCAGGTAGTTCTCAATTTAATGGATCGCTCGGAAAATCCTTGCAAACTAATCGGGGAAGCATATAACGAAGACATCCAGTTTCCTATGGTTCTAAAAGCCAACCATTACACTTTAATCTTCTTGACTTACTTGCCAAAAACCATTCTCTGCTATCTGTTTGGAGAATTTAGTGAAGCGGGAAAATATGCTGACTTAGCAGCACAAAATTTAGCTGGAGGTGTTAGTTTGCTTGCGGCGCCCCTCTTTTATTTCTACGATTCTCTGGTGCGACTTGCGGTTTACTTTGATGTCAGCCAGAGCGATCGCGAACCAATGTTAGAACAAGTAACCGCCAATCTGGATAAACTGAAAGTATTGGCAACTCACGCACCGATGAATTACTTGCAGAAAGTAGAACTAATAGAAGCAGAATTGTGCCGCATTAAAGGGGAAAACTTTGGGGAGCATCCCGATTTTGCAAAAATACTAAACTGCAAATTCACCATTTAAGTATGCACAACGCAGTTGCAACATTTG
>NZ_JAUBUG010000194.1:0-1104 GCF_036705345.1 Microcoleus sp. B3-D2 | reverse complement strand
CGCATTCTATCTTAAAAACCAAATTTTCAGGCTACAGCTTTTAGCGTATCGACAAACTTTGAGTTTCTGTTGATAACGGCAAAAGCTCTACTAATGATTTTGCATCTGATAGCGTTAAGAACAAGCATTTTATTCTTTCCTGCTTCTACTTTCGATTCGTAATACTGTTTAAGCTGTAAGTCAAATTTTTTGGCCGTAAGAGCCGCCATGTTTAATGCAGTTTTTAATCTCTTATTAGCCAGGTTACTTACTTTAGTTCGCCCTCGCACACTTGATCCTGATGAGTATTCAAAAGGAGCAACACCAGCGTAGCAAGCAAACTGGCGGTGAGTTTTAAACAATGTGAATGCCTGTGTATAAGCAATCAACAGCACTGAAGTTTGCTTACCTACGCCAGGAATACTTTGTAATAGCTCATCCTGCTGTTTGAACAATGGATTTGAGTTTATTATATTTTCAATTGACTTTTCTATCTGAAGAAGCTGTTTCTTTAAAAAGATCATCATCCGTTTATTATGCTGCAGTGTAATTTTTAAAATGTCCTCAGGAAGAAAGTTTTTGCTTTCTTTGGTCATATTAAAGATGCTGATGGCTTTTACCACTTTATCCCGTTCTGCCAATAGCAGCCTGATTTCTACAAAATATTTTTCCGGAAGATGGGATAACTTCAATTCATGTAGATGAGATATTGCATAAAGAGCTATATCTCTTGAATCAGCCTTATCTGTTTTGCCCCTTACAATCCCTTTAGAACGTCTGATCTCTAAAGCAGGGACTACCCAGTAATCAAAATGGCCAGTCTGTAACCAATAACAAATTGGCATACTGTACACTCCCGTATTCTCAAGACAAAAAAGAATGTCTTCTTTATTACCCTTTAGCTTTTTTGACAGTAGCGAAAGAAAAGCATTAATTCCCTTGGCGGTGTTTGATAGGCTTCCATAGTCATATTGCATACTTTCCTTGTCTATTATGCAATAATCTAACTTTACTTTGGATACATCTACACCAATAAAAATCCCATAATTCTTTTTCATAAATTTGATTTAGCAATAACAAAAAAGTTGATGCGTACTAAAGCCTTTAATAGGTCTGTCAACCTAG
>NZ_JAUBUG010000105.1:0-15637 GCF_036705345.1 Microcoleus sp. B3-D2 | reverse complement strand
GCCTGATTGTCGGTATGATCGAATCAATGACGTGGCGATCGGCTAGCTCACTCTTTTAAGATACAAGGGGCGGGTTTAGCGCAAAATAAGCTGTTTCGCATCTAAATTGTATTTTTTGGGCGGGCTAGGAGCAACGCCCCACAATAAAATTGAACTTTTGTGGAACAGGCATCTTGCCTGTTCCTAAAAATGCTGCAAGATTTTACACTCAAGAATCAAAGGGCTTAATCCACGATCGCCCGATCGCCCAATCCAAAACCAAACCCGCGATCGCAAACAATACCACACTCTCGGCACCGCGAACCGCAAACGGCAATAACTCCCGTAGGGCGGGCATCTTCCCGGGTTCAAAAAACAATCCAGCATCCAACTGTCCAAAAGCCCGCACCAACCCAAAAGCCAAAACCGCACCAGATTTAAGCTGCGGGTTAACATCTCGGCGAATCGCATAACGGTAAGTCACGCCGAACAAAAAACCGCCCAAAAGTGCGATCGCCCCTCTGAAGGCAAAATTTAGGTCAATTTCCCTTACCTGCAAACTCGCCAGAGAATCCAACCTATCCGCTAGAATTAAGCTATTACCAAGGGCGATCGCCCCAAAACCAAGCAAACAAGACAAACCAGCAACAGTCCCTGCCTTCAAAGATTCTACCCGTTCAGCGGCACTAAAATTTGACGAATCCTTCACAGCGCCCTCATTTCAAAAATGGCTCAAATTGACTTATCATAAGGTTTGGAGTCACTTTGTACAGTTTGTTCAATAAATAGCTATGGATATTTTGTCACTCGGTTGGGTTTCGGTGCTAGTTCTGTTCTCCTTCTCAATTTCAATGGTCATTTGGGGACGCAACGGTTTCTAGATTCCAGAATAGCTTGCGGGGCAGGCTTTTTAACGGCCCCGCATTTTTTTAAATCCTATTTAATTAAATCAAAATAACAGGATTAGGAAACATGACAGCAAAAAAAATCTTAATGCTAGTCGGCGACTTTGTAGAAGACTACGAAGTAATGGTGCCTTTCCAAGCACTGCAAATGGTAGGTCACACCGTCCACGCCGTCTGCCCGGACAAAGCTGCAGGCCAAACAATTCGCACCGCTATTCACGACTTTGAAGGCGATCAAACCTACAGCGAAAAACCCGGTCACAACTTCACTTTAAACGCGACTTTTGACGAAATCAACCCGGCAGACTACGACGCTTTGATTATCCCGGGAGGGCGCGCCCCAGAATACATCCGCCTCAACGAACAAGTGCTGCAAATTACCCGCTACTTTGCCAACAGCAAAAAGCCGATCGCATCTATTTGTCACGGCTTACAGGTTCTAACTGCAGCAGGCGTACTCGAAGGCAAACGCTGCACCGCATACCCCGCTTGCAGCCCCGACGTACTCCGGGCCGGCGGCAAATATACAGAAGTTCCAGTTACCGAAGCCGTAGTCGATGGCAATTTAGTCACCGCCCCCGCGTGGCCAGCCCATCCTAACTGGCTGGCTGAATTCCTGAAAGTTTTGGGAACGAAGATCGAACATTCAGAGAAAGTCGAAGTATGACTATTTTCACAGTCAAAGTTAAACCGAATTCCAAACAGCAAAGCATCGCAGAAAAACCAGACGGCAGCCTCACAATACATCTCAAGTCGCCGCCTGTTGAGGGTAAAGCCAATCAAGAATTAATCATGCTGTTGGCGAAAAAGTTTAAAGTGCCGAAATCTGCGATCGGCATTAAATCCGGTTTTTCCTCCCGAAATAAACTTGTGGAAATACCAATCGAACCTTTAACTTTGAAATAAAAGTAATAACACATCTATCTAAAGAGGGATTCAGACTCAACTTTAAAATCCTATAGTAGTAGTTGTAGAGTTAGAATATAAAATTATGAGCATTGAAAATAGAGTCGAAGCAACAGCGAAGAATATTGAAGGCAAAATCCAAGAAGCTGCTAGCGAAGTTACAGGCAATCAGAAAGATAAATTAGAAGGTCAAGCCAAGCAAGACCAAGCATCAGCAATTCACCTAAAAGAAGACCTCAAAGATAAAGCAAAAGAGATTGTAGACCAAGCTTAGTAACAGTATTTGCTACAAGTTTCCTGCCTACTCAATCCAGCAAACCTATCGTTTGCTGGCTTTTTTTTGATCGCTCAAACTTGTAGGATGCGTGAGGGGGGCTATTAGTATCAGGCAAACACCTCGCGATGCCAAGAATCTCAGGCTCCCTGACGCACCCTGTTCGACTAAAAATCGCTGCAATAAAAAAGCCAGGGATTGATATCCCCAGCTCTAAACATACCAGAATTAGTTTTGAGAGTTGGTAGGGCGATGTTTCAGAATCGACCCCACCCACTTTTACCCAAATTAAATCAGGGTAATGTCAGAAGCCGTAATGCCCGGTCTGCCATTCAGAATTGCCAGCGTAATGCCTTGGTTAGGACCAGCAGTACCGTCAGGGTCAAATCCTAGTCGTCCGTCTGTATTTTGATAAAAGAGGAACGCATCTGACGCGCCAGCCCCGGCTGGACCAAACTGGCCAGTGTAACCCCCGCTCTCAAGCACCAAGAACGACCTCGAAGAAACTCGATTCGTACCTTCGACTGCATTCAGGCCGGCGAAGCCGTTGAACTGCAAGATAAACTTGTCTTGACCGACAACAAAATCTCCGATTGCGTCTGGGTTAGTACCCAATTCGCTGCCGGGGGTGGTGCCGAGGGTGACGCCCTCGCCGAAGTTGTTGTAGTAGAAGCTGTCATTGCCACTGCCACCAATCAGCGTGTCAGCACCAGGCCCGCCGCCTAGAGAGTCGTTACCGTCGCCCCCGATCAAATAGTCGTCCCCAAAGCTACCCAGAACCGTGTCGTTCCCACCGCCGCTATTTAAGGTATCGTCCCCGAATGTTGTTGCGTTTTCTACCTCGCCGAACAGTATGTCATCCCCAGCACCGGTAGTGATGACATCAGTGCCGTTGCCACCAGTAATGAAGTTGCTGCCTAAGGTATCGGTAATCAAGTTGGCGACTGTGCCGCTAAAGGTGACGCCGCTAGCGTAGGAGATGAAGTCGTTACCCGCAACGTTGCCAATCACGCGATCGCGCTCGCTGCCAAAGATGATGGTGTCACTTCCCTCGCCACCGTTCATGAGGTTGGTGACGGTGAAGCTGCTGCCAGTAGTAGGATTGGTGTAGCCAATTAACAGATCGTTGCCCAGCGCGCCTTCGAGAGTAATCAAAGCAGTACCAGTACCAGCAAAAATGGCATTGGTAGCATCGATAGTATCGTTGCCATCTCCACCGCCTGCATTAGTAAAGGTACCGCTCAGGCTGTCGTTGCCTTCACCGCCAATCATCGTATCGCTGGAGAAGGCAGCGACGATCGTGTCATTGCCTACTGCGCCGTCGAGCAAGTTGCGACCCGCGAAGCCTCCAAATGAACTCTGGGCGCCTCCGCTCAAAGTTAGATCCAATACCCTGGATGACTCGATGAAGTCGTCGCCTGCACCTCCCAAAGCGGTATCCTGCGTGGCAAAAACCGTGATCGTGTCGTTGCCGTCGCCGCCCTCAAAGAAGTTTCTGCCGGCTTGAAACTCGCCGATCGCCCCGGTGAGAGAATCGTTGCCGCCACCGCCAATCAAGGTGGTTCTCTCAATGCCGATCGTGATGACGCTCCCCGGAGCAAACGGGCTGCTTTGCGTACTGTTGGTAATAAATAAGATGTCGTCGTCATTATCGCCCGACAGGTAGCTGTTGCTGGCGACACCTCTTAGGGTGTCGTTGCCTCTACCGCCAAAGAGACTGTCTCTTACATTGATACCTACAACTAAGTCGTCGCCCAAATCACCCCGCAAGTAGTTGCTGCCTTCATTGCCAGCGAAGCCAATACCCAAGGCACCATCTAAAGAAAGGTTGTTGCCACCGCCTGCGATGAAGAAGCCGATCGCGTCATTGTCCTTACCGCCGTAGAGGGAGTCTGCTCTCTGCGCCCCTCCCAGCATCGTATCTGCGCCCTGATTACCAAACATCAGGTTAGCTTCGACTGTACCTTGGAGGAAGTCTTCTCCCAAACCGCCGGCCATGGTAGCCTGGGCTTCAGCGACTATGGTGTCAAAGCCTGCGTCGCCAAACAGCAAAGCCGGAGTGCGCTGGGATCTGATTGAGTCTTCGTCGTCGCCGCCGTATATGGTATCGTTCGGGCCAACTGAAACTAGAGTATCGTTATCGCCTTGGCCAAATATTAAGCTGCCGCCCAGGGTGGAAGTTCTAACTTCATCCGCCCCGGCTCCGGCGAATACTGTATCCGGGCCTAGTCCCGGAAGGTTTAAATCTAGTTGATTAGGATTGTCATCTAACGTTGTCATAAAGCTTCACTCCTCTACTTGTTGGTCATCGCTGGTGCGACTACAGACACTGCCTAGAACACCGAATGTTTGGATTCCGCTGTAGTTTAACCTGTTTGCCAGCCGCAAGTCTAGCCTACTGGCGTTAACCCTGTCTAGACTTTCTCCCTCGCGGACTTTTTGCTTGTAAGCTTTTATTTTCAAAGTCTTCACCCTTTAATAATCCTGGTGCACTGTCTCAGGTGCTCACGCTCCATAAGACGCGCCTCATATTCTTAATGTTCCACTTTGGATTGGCGGTCGGGGATCGCGTCCCGGGGAGGAAATTAAAGATTAAAAAAGGCAGATCCGGGTGATCGGGAAGACAAGGGAAATTGGGAGATTTGTTACTTGGTAACAAGGCTTTGTGGCAATTTCCGGTTTTCCAGGCAGGGCCGTCATTTAATAATTCTGGCCCGGATTGAACTCGGTACCGCTCCGGGCTTTAAAAGTCTACGCCCCGCTTTAGTTCTACGCCCCGATCGCCGTAGTGTTTGTGACAGTATACCTCGGAGTGTACGCTTGCCAAGTCAAAGTAAGCGTGGGGTTTGTGGCAGCGCCCGGTGATAATAATTTCTGTATCCCGCGGCTTGCGTAGCAGGGCTTCTACGATCGGCTCTACTGCCAGCAGTTCTAAGTCTACTGTGGGATTGAGTTCGTCGAGAATAATCGTTTTATACCAGCCGCTGGCGATCGCACATTTGGCGATTTCCCAGCCGCGTTCTGCTTCTATGCAGTCTAGCTCTTGCTGTTGCCCCCGCCAAACTATAGCATCTCGGCCGCACCGCTGGTGGTCTACTAGCTGTGGATAGCTTTGCCGCAAAGCTGCGATCGCCGCATCTTCTGTATAACCGGTGCCACCTTTGAGCCATTGCACGATTAACACCCGGTGAGATTGGTCTTGACTGATACCCCTACCTATTGCCTGCAAAGCTTTGCCCAAAGCGCTCGTAGACTTGCCTTTCCCCGCTCCCGTGTATATTTCGATACCGGAAATATGATGCTCTGCCGCTGCGGGGTGATAGTGCGGCTTCATTTCTGAGTGCAAGTCGGCAATATCCAGCAAAGCTTGGGGCGCCGCTCGGCCTGTGGCGATTACTTCTAAATATTCGGGTTTGTTTTTGAGGGTTTGGACTACTTCGTCAACTGGCAGCAAACCCAAGTCCAATAGGGGGTTTAGTTCGTCTAGTACCACCACGGAATACAGCTCGCTGGCGATCGCTCCTTTGGCGATATCCCAGCCTCGCTGAGCTTCTGCACGATCGAAGCGGGTGATTGCTTCGGCCCCAAAATATTCGGCTCGGCCGGTACGCACTTGGTCGATCAAGTGCGGAAAAGCCCGTTGCAAGGCTTCTATTGCCCCGTCTTCGTCGTAGGAGCGGCCAGGGCCTTTGAGAAAGCGCAGCAACAAGACTCGCGTGGGCGAGTCAGAATTAATACCCAGCCCGATCGACCGCAACACTACTCCCAAAGCTGCCTGAGACTTGCCTTTACCAGCGCCGTCGTAGACGTGAATCTGGCCCGCGGCGCGTTCCGACCGGGATGAGGCTGTCCGAATACCAATGCCATTCCTTACCATAATCAGCAGTTGTTTGAGTCTGTAGCGGGGTGGGTATTCGATCGCGCGCCTTGAATGTTTAATTTTTCCATTCTCTTGGCGGATCTCAACAGATTATACGATAACTCCTAACGCCCAATCTTTTAAGCATCGATCTAACGCAATCAGGTGCTCAAACCTCCAGTTAAGATTATTCCGTTTGTGCTGTACAATTAAAATTTAACACGGGCTGATATACCTAAAAGCTTATGATTGCGAGTGTTTTCCCATTTCGGACTGTTTTGGTGCAAATTTTAATTATGTTTTTGGCGATCGCGATCGAATCGTGGTTTTTGCAAAAACTACTTAAACTTGGCCCCAAAACCAGCATTGAATATACAGCCATCCTCAATCTCTCTTGCACTTGTGTGGGCTGGTTAGTTTTCTTGGGCATTGAAAGCGTTCTTACCAAAGATTTACGGGAACAGCTTATCGGTTATATTTTATTAGGCAGAGGGGATAATGTTTACGCTCCAATAACTCTGATAGCACTTTCAGTATTAGCAGTAACTTTTATAGCTAAATGGCAGGGATTAGAATTCATAGAGAACATGGTTTCCGGCAATAAAAAAGCTTCCAAGCCTCAGTTTTTAGGACCGCCAACCCTCACCCGCCGTGCCCCCAAAAGAACTTTTCAAGTAACTACCCAATTTGGGGGAATTTTAATCGCCCACACTGTTAGCAATGTCGTTATTTTAACCGTGTTGTTTTTGCAAAGCGTCTATTGAAATTTATGATGAAGCAATTTTTGGATGTCACTCAGCAACTCACTAAACTGACAAACAACCTTTGGGAAACCAATAAAAAAATCCAAAAGGCGATGATTCCGCCTAAAGTTGTCCACTGGAAGACTCCTTTACTGCTCAGCATCTTTTTAGCTTTGCTGACAGTGGCGACAGTCACTGACTGGCGGACGAGAACTCTGCTTTTTGATATGAGCTGGTTATTTTTTACACTTTCAATGGGTTTGCTGACCAGTCAGCAACCTTTTGTGATTAAAGGAGTAAGTCTGAGTCCGTGGGTGACAAGCATTTTAATTGGATTGTGGTTGCTGGTAAGATTGCCGTCGGATAGGAAGGAAATAGCATGGATATCCGGCCCTATTATAGCAGTAGTAGTTCTTGCTACAATAGAGGTTTGGAATAGCGAGTCAAAACGGGAAGGTATCAGGTCGTTGGTGCGCCCTCAGTTTTTGATGATTACTCTAGTTCACCTGCTGTTTTCCTGTTGGTTTGCTTTTCACTTTTTAATTCAAGGTTGGATACGACAGTACCCGAGCGTTTTATCCCAGGATTTGAGGCAAAGCGATTATGTGGTGACATTTCAACAGCCAACTATTAATCGCTCCCGAGGAGTTGTTATCCTCAATGCAATGGAGGGATACCTACAAAATGAAGCCCGCACAAAACCGTGGGCGCAGGTAGAGCAAATGTTAATAGATATGGACAACGAGCGGTTTTTTCTGCGGAATCAAGCCTTAAAAACAACTGGGGTAGTCGCAGAAGATGCGAAGTGGGATGTCAAAACTTCGATCGTCCAAGGAGATTCCCGCTATCAGTTAGAGATGGAGGCAATTTGGCTGGGGCTGGTTTTTAGACCGGAAACATATTCGTTTACCAAATCTTGCGAGGTGTTCGAGATAGGCAATAGGGCGACTGTAACCTGCGGTGCCATCAAACGCTCTCAACCCGGACAGAAAAAAGATGGAACGGCGGGGGACAGTCAAGTTTGAGCTTGTCTCAGGCAGTTAGGAGAGTGTTCCAGAAGAAAGGGGAAGAGGGGGAGATGGGGAGAGTATCCGATCCCGAGAGGCGGAGATGGGGAGAGTGGGAGATGGGGGAGAATCTTCCCTCAAACCTCGGACTTCTTCCTTCAACATCCAATCCGTTAAATCCCTTAAATCCCCCTTCACTGCGCGTTGCCGAACTTCCTTCTTCCTTATATTAAAGTATTGATTGCGAAAGTTTCCAGCGGGTTAATAACTAGATGAATTTGAGAAGAATCTTGACAGTCGCGACCAATGTATTTTGGGAAGTAATTCGCGATCGCATCCTTTACTTAATTATTATTTTTGCTCTGTTGATGGGCGCCTCGGTACGGTTGATACCGGAATTGGCGGCGACAACCGAGAAGAAAATTATCTTAGATGTCGGTTTGGCTGCTATGAGCATTCTCGGTCTGATTGCCACAGTTTTTGTGGCTACCGGACTGGTCAACAAAGAAATAGAAAAACGCACTGTTTATCTGTTAGTTGCTAAGCCGATAAGTCGGGCTGAGTTAATTGTGGGCAAGCACTTAGGGCTGTCGGCGGTGCTGGCGGTGCTTGTAGCAGCAATGACTGTTATCTATCTGGCTATTCTGAGTTTGAGCCGGATTCCTTTCCCTTTGGAAAGAATTTTAATCGCTTCGTTGTTTGTGTGGTTTGAACTGTGTCTGATGGCTGGTGTCGGGATTTTATTTGGGGTTTTTAGCAGTTCGCTGCTGGCGACTTTACTGACATTTGGCGTTTATTTAATGGGACATTCGACGCGGGATTTAGTGGCTTTGGGCAAGTTAACTAAAAATCCTGGCATTGAACAATTGATGATGGGACTTTATCTGGTTTTGCCGGATTTAGCCAGATTCAATTTGAGAAACGATGCTGTTTACGGACAAGTTCCTTACTTAGCAGGTTTGATTACAGATGCTGCCTACGGTTTGCTGTATGTGGTGCTGCTGCTGTCAATTGCGATCGCCATATTTTCCCGTAGGGAATTTTAAAACGCGCCTGCCCTACTTTCAAAAGTTTGAGTATATCTATCAAATTATCACGCTAAAATATCAAGGAGGCGATCGCTCAGAAATCTCGACTAAAACTCAAACTTTTAATTGATCCCGAATAAGCTGTTCTGTATTTCAATAGTACCTTTGGACGGGCTTTTCTGCCCTCCCCACAAGATCGGGACTTACGCATCGGGGCCCAGAAACCGGGTTTTTTACCGAATCTGCGGTCTACAACGCATCTTTTCGTAAAAAAAACCTCGTTTCTAAACAATAGTGCGTAAGCCCTAAAGATGTTGAAGAGAAATCACCCTCTAAATTAGATTGCGATAGCTTAGCAGTAACAAAAATTGAAATTATGTTAGTGGAAAAACTCGAACAATTAAAAGATATTTTCGCACAAATGGAACGGGCTTTGATTGCCTACTCCGGCGGAATTGACAGCACTTTGGTGGCAAAAATCGCTTTTGATGTGTTGGGCGATCGCGCTTTGGCAGTGACGGCAGTTTCCCCGTCTTTACTGCCAGAAGATTTAGAAGATGCGCGCATTCAAGCAGCAGAAATTGGCATTGCCCACCAGGAAGTAGAAACTCAGGAAATGGCAAATCCAAATTACACTTCTAACCCGGTTAACCGCTGCTATTTCTGCAAAAGCGAACTGCACGATACTTTGAAACCGCTAGCACTAGCAAAGGGTTATCCTTATGTGGTGGATGGGGTAAATGCTGACGATTTAAAGGATTACCGTCCAGGGATTCAGGCGGCAAAGGAACGCGGCGCGCGATCGCCCTTAGCAGAAGTAGGCATCACTAAATTTGAAGTGCGGCAGTTGGCAAAAGAATTAAATTTGCCTTGGTGGGACAAACCTGCTCAACCTTGTCTGAGTTCGCGCTTTCCTTACGGGGAAGAAATCACCGTTGGAAAGTTGCAAAGAGTGGGGCGCGCCGAACGGTATTTGCGACAGTTGGGACTGAAAAATTTGCGAGTGCGATCGGACGGAGATACGGCGCGCATTGAGTTACCCGCAGAGGAAATTCAGGAGTTTGTGCTAAATACGGATTTGCCTGCACTGGTGGCGGTGTTTCAGGAGTTTGGTTTTGTGTACGCGACTTTGGATTTGGAGGGGTTTCGCAGCGGCAAATTAAATCAGGTTTTGCAGCCGCAGTTGTTGCAGGCAAAAGGTTGATTAATTTTCCCTAATACAAAAATTTCTCATGATTGATATAGTTTGGGACATGGACAAAGGGGAACAATGTCGATCGAACCTTTACCTTTGTTGATGTAGCGACTTATACCTTCCAAGGCTCGAATTGTTAGGATTACAAGACTTACGCAAAAGTAACGTATTTCTGTCACCCAGCCAACTCAGTGAAGCAATCTCAAAGTCTTGCTACACCCTCATAATGCGTAAGTCCTGATTAATTATTAACTTGGAATTTTGAATACTGTGGAGCGAAACTCCCACAGCAGGTTTAGTTTTGAATTTTCAGGGGAAACCATCCGATAAATTTTTGCAAGAGTTTCATGGTTCAAGTCTATCCTTGCTAAGATTTTACCCCTTCCCCTTCATCTCACCGTCGCGATCGCACTTCCCAAAACCCAACTCTCCATCTCTCTGGTCAAAATCTCACTCAAGTTGAACTCAAAACCCTAAGTTGAGGGAGATTTAACTTTTCGCCATGCAGCCGTAATACGCAATTTACCTGGCACAGTTTCTATCAGCTTCTTTTTTCGCAATCGATTAAAAATAATTTTCATAACTTCACCTGAATCAATTCCAACGAGTTCTCGACCAATGCTATTAGTAATTTCTTCGTGTTGTTCAAGATAATCCATGACTAATCGCTCATACTCCAAATACATTTCATCAATTGAGATCCCATTTTCTGAATCTTCATCAATAGTTCCAACTCTACGCCAAGCTGCATTTCTTTTTGCTCTTCTAGGAACAGCTTCAATAAGTCCGCTATCTCTTAATTTGGTAAAAGCCTGCTTGATACTTAGTTCTGAACTAATTCCAGTTTCTTTTCTAGCAATTTTATTGGTTATTTCTTTGTGCTTCTCTAAATACGAGATTATTTGTGCTTCTATTGAAGCCAGAGGTTCGTGTTTAATGTATACAATTACAGAATTCTCAGTCTCTTTTATGTCAGGGGGTTGTAGTTTTAACTTAGCCATTGCCTGAAAAGCAGTATTGAGACCTTCTCCTACATCTTTATTAGGTGGATTGGGAAATTTGTTGATTATACGAACAATAGCTCCATTCCTTGCATATTGTTCTTTCAGAATATTTTTTACTGTAACGTGACCTGGCAATTTTCCTGGATTTTCAATCTCAATTCTATTGTCGAAAATACGGATATGAGTATCAGAAGCTATACTGTAATCTCTATGCAGTAAAGCATTTGTGACAATTTCATGAATAGTTTCTTCGGGATATTGGATATTTTCTAATCCTTGATTCCCCATTTTAGGTATGCTTTCAATAATTTCTATTGTTTTAGTTACAGTTTCCTGAACTTGCTTATACAAACAACCTTCGATGGTTATTGGGGAAAAATCAAGAGTGTCTCTTGTTCCTTCTGACTCTTTTGTTTTATATCTATAAATTTTAACGCCACAATGCTTGGGAAAAACAGCTTGAGGTTCATCGGCAAATAATAAAATTCCCGCAATTCTTGGTTTTTCTCTGTGAATTAATTGTTGCTTTTTCAGCCATAACTCAGCTTCTGTAGTTGGAACTACAGCGTTAATAAACTCGCTCATGACTTGGGAATCTGTGATTACTTCAAGCTCTACATCAATAGTTTTTCTTTCAAATGATTCTATACCTTTGTCGAGTTTTAATCTTTCTAAAGCTGCTTGAGTTGTAATAGGCACAGTTTGTGCGGAACGTCTTAAATATGGAGTACCGTCCGAAGCTTCTACTACTCCTCGTGATTTAAGAATAGTCACTTGCAAAACTAGACCCGGATGGCATTCAGAGCGAAGAAATGTATATGAATAACCATCACCAAGTGGGAAAAGTTCCTCAAAAATTTGTAAATGCCCATTTGCGAATTCTTGATCGGCAAAACCTCTCCAATATCTTGTTTTTGTATTGCCTAAAATCTTCTCATCAATTCCGATGTAAAGCTCTCCACCATCAGCATTGGCAAATCCCGAAATAAATTTACATAATTTTCCTGGTTTTACCTCTATCGCCTTGAAGTCGAGAAAATGACTTTCTTCCTTTTGAAGTATCTGATTTAATTGCTCTGAAGTGATTGGAACTACTTCAATTGACATATAGTTTAGTTGGTTACAGCTTAATAAGTTTTAGGATGTTGGCCGTATATTTTGGATGTGCGATGTAATAGCAAATCCGGGTTTAATACCCCCTTTATTTCTTAGTCCGCGTGGACTTCGTTTGACTCTATGCAGCGGTTTCAACCGCCGAGTCATAAAGAGGGTGGCTAACTTTCAACACCCGAGTGTTATCAAGGAGTAGTTGGCTGAATTTGCTGTGGCTGCATTTGCTGCTGCTGATTTTCGAGCAGAAGTTGCTGCTCCTGGATCTGAATTTGCCGATTCTCAAGATCTATTTGCCGCTGTCTGTCTTCAAGCTGCAGTCTTCTGTCTTCAAGTTGCAGTCTTCTATCTTCTTCTTGCCGCAGTCTGTCTTGACGTTGTAGCTCTCTGTCTAGCAGTCTGTCTTGACGTTGCTCTTGTCTGTCTTGACGTTGTTCGCGAAGCTGTCTGAGCTGATTTCGCCGCTCGAAATCCCCTCCCAAAAATAAGTTTTGAAAAGCGTTGATAGTTGCTTGAAACCCAGTAAAAACGCCGCTAACAGCGCTGATCCCCGTTGCAGCTCCTGCGATCGGCTGCAAGAATCTGTTGATATTGTCTGCTACCCTAGTATAGCCCGATCGCGCTACGAGAATCACATCGTTGTTGCGGAGAGTTGGGTTATTATTAGGATTCAAGCCTTGAGCAAAATCTACCTCGATCGTGCGGCGAGAAACAGTACCGTTGGGGTTCAAACGCAATAGTTCTACCTTGTCTTTTTTAGCCCGCAATTGATTGAAACTGCCTGCGGTCAGCAAAGCTTGGTGCAGGGATGTACTAGGCCGCACCTGCAAAGCCCCAGGCCTAATTACTTCTCCTACAATATTGATGCTAATCGCGTTCGGAGAAAAACTGCTATTTGCGACTTGAGAAACTTCAGCCAAGTCTACAGTAGCCGCAGTCGGGATAATTACGCTATCTCCTTCTTGCAGCAAAATATCTTGAGTTGTGTCGCCTTTTTGCAGCAAATCCCACAGATTTACCATGATAGTTTGTTCGTTGCCACCTCTGACTCGGCGGCGGATTTGCACGCGGCGAATGTCAGCTTCTGTAGTGATACCACCAGCAATTTTCAGTGCTCTAGTTATTGTTGGTAAGCCCACAACTGCTCCTTGCTGTTGGTCGATAGATACAAAACTCAACTCTGTTTGTTGGTTGCTCGATCGCACATCCGAAGCAAATACAGTATAAGGCCCCGGCCGGTTTACTTCCCCGACAATTACCACGCCAATTGGTTTAGTAATATCAGCGGAAAAATTAGCACTGGCTCTTTGACGAACTTCTTGAGTATTCAGGGCCCTTGCTGTCGGTACAAAAATTGTATCTCCATCTCGAATGGTAACGTCTTGACGCAAATTTCCCGTCTCTAAAAAATCCTGCAAATCTACAGTAGTAACTTGCTCCGGCCCGCCTCTGCGGGGACGGCGAATTTGGACATTTCGCATATCTCCTGCTGATGTCACCCCTTGTGCAAGTTGCAGCATTTCCATCAAAGTCGGGAATTTTACTCCTCCTCCTTCTCTAGTGGGATTAATCTTGTAGGAACCCGGGCGAGTAACTTCACCTGCAAGACCTATATTTAGGGGGCGAGCGACCATCAGAGTCACGGTAACAACGGGAACATTGATGAAGGGTTCGTATCGCCTGGTAATTACGTTAGCGGCTTGTTCCAGCGTCAACCCTTGAATTGAGACGCTGCGAATGATTGGCAAATTGAGCGTCCCGTCAACTAACACTTGATATTCTCTGCTGAATTCAGGGACGCCGAATATCTCTAAAGCAATGCGATCGCCCGATCCTAAAGTATAAGCTGCTTCTTGTGTCACCGAACCAGAATTGCCGCTCGGTGGCAAACTCGAACCCGGAAGAGGTGGCGGCGGTACTCTGGGCCGGTTTGGGGTAGGAGTGGCTCCAGGAGTTCTGACGGCAGGCAACTGAGCTATACTGGGCAGCGAGCTCAATAGCGCCAGGAGTGCTGACAAACTCAGACTTGTAGCGGTTTGAACGGTATGTTTCATCTTTCTTTCCTGGTTGCAACCTGCCAATGAACGAGAGCAATTTAGCTAGTTGATTTTAGTTTATTTTCCCTGCTGTCCAGTGTAGCCTCGCTTCGCTGCAAAATCCACAGGTGGAAGCATAAAAATTGTGCGATCGCACTTAACTATTTTGCACCTTGTTTGTAAAGAAACTGTAAAGCCCGCCAACTGTTATCAGGATTAGGATCTCGTTTGAGCAAAATTCTTTATACATAAGTCTGGATACAAATCAACCCGCCAAAGAAATGGATAAAAAAAACGCCCTGATTTGAGGTAAAATGTTAAATAATTCTCTCTTCAGGACAAAGACAAGTGTCACTAAAACTGGATCAAGTAATTCCCTGGGGACGCTGCTTGGATGAATACATAGGAATGTTTAGCTTGACCTCAAGTGACCTCAAGCTAAACATTCTTGATTGTGCCGCCGGCCCGGCAAGTTTCAATGCCGAAATGACTCGCCAAGGTAAAAAGGTAATTTCTTGCGATCCAGTTTATCAGTTTACTGCGGTGGAAATTGGCGATCGCATCCAAGAAACATATCAAACTGTCATTGATGGGGTTAAGGTAAATCTAGACGGCTATCTGTGGAACAATTTTGAATCGCCGTACCAGCTAGGCGAAGTGCGAATGAAGGCGATGCAGGAATTTTTAGAAGATTTTCCCTCTGGTTTGCAGGAAGGCCGCTACATGACTGCTGAGCTGCCAGTTTTACCTTTCGAGAACGGTCAATTCGATTTAGCTTTGTGCAGCCATTTCTTATTTGCTTATTCTCACCTGCTTTCGGAAGAATTTCATCTGGAAGCAATTACAGAAATGTGTCGGGTTGCGAAGGAAGTCCGGGTATTCCCTCTATTGCAGAGTTTTAGCGGGGAGGAATCCGAGCACTTAAACCCGAGCGTCACCGAATTGAAAAAGAGAAGTTTTAGTGTAGAAATTCAAGAGGCTCCTTATGAGTTTCAAAAGGGCGGTAATAAGATGCTGCGAATTAGCAAAAAAAGCTCAGCCGAAAAGTAAGCATAACTTATTCTTCGGGAAGGGAAACCAAATAACAGCCATTAATTCGCCAACTCTTATCAAACTGTTTTTCCATGAGATAAATGGCTCTGAGGGGGATACCTTCCGAGTCCAGCAACAGCACCGGCTGAGCGGGAATCCCTTCTACAGTGCCGAGGTTTTCAAATAATACCGAGCGCGGACGGTAGACAGTTTCATAGGCAATTTTTACCATGTGCATAAAGTTTTCGGCTGTGCGAAACTGCTGCTGAATTCCGGGACTGGCGAAGGAAAAAGCGAGCGCAGCATCGTCTTTTTGAAATGCTTGCAGTTGCTGTTCTACGACTGAGCGAATGGTAGCGCGATCGCTATCAGTAATGTGCATAATTTTGATCGGAAGAAGCAATTTAGGTGGGACGTTGTTGTCGTCCGTGGTAAATCTGTAAAATCAGGACTTCATCGTTTAAGATAAGTAGGTCGGCGATAAAAAACAAAACTATGTTAAGATACATAAATAAAACTCTAGCTCTAGTGGGGTAACTAATATATGGGCGCTCGATTA
>NZ_JAUBUG010000104.1:0-18502 GCF_036705345.1 Microcoleus sp. B3-D2 | reverse complement strand
AGGAATTGATTCAAAGTGTAGGGTGTAGATTGTTGTATTTACCGCCGTACTCCCCTGATTTGAACAGGATTGAACAATGCTGGTCTTGGCTCAAAAGTCGCATCCGCAAACAATTAAAGCGCTTTGACTGTTTACGTGATGCGATCGAAGATGTCCTACGCCTTGCATCCTAACCGCCTTGGCGGTTGCTATAACTATCCGTTTTTGGGCAGGGTGATAATTAGGATAAGTTTTGATTTTCTAGTTGCTGGATCTTTGTTTTTAGCTCAAATTGAGATCGAGCGTCTTAAATCTAAAATTGCTCTGGCAGGCGAGAGGTTGCTTGCTGCTTTTTTTTGAGCTAAAATGAAGAGTTATAATCAAAAATTTAACAGCGAAAATCGAAAACCTTAAATTGATATGGCAGCAGAAATTCAGCAGCAAATTCAACAGTTGAGGCAGCAGCTACAGGAAGCTAGCTATGCTTATTATGTTCTCGATGCGCCGATCATGCCAGATGAAGTGTACGATCGACTTTATCGCCAGTTGCAAGACTTAGAATCAGATTACCCGGAATTAATTACTGCAGAAAGTCCGACTCAGCGGGTCGGAGAACAGCCTGCTACTCAATTTTTTAGCGTCAAGCACAATATTCCTCTCTACAGTTTGGAAAATGCTTTTAATTTTGAAGAATTTGCTAAATGGCAGGAACGCTGGCAAAAGGTAGCGCCCCCCCTAACCCCCGGTCAAGAGGGAAATGCACCCCCCCTAACACCCCCTTATCAAGGGGGGGGACAAGAGGGAATAACATCTTCCATTAGCAATCAGGAAAACAGGGAAATTACTCCCCCCCTTAGCAAGGGGGGGCTGGGGGGGGTTTCCTATGTTTGCGAGTTAAAAATTGACGGTTCTGCTTTAGCGTTAACCTATGAAAATGGAGTTTTAGTTCGCGGTGCGACGCGGGGAGACGGCATTGCGGGAGAGGAAATTACTCAAAATGTTAAGACTATTCGATCTATTCCTTTAAAGCTCAATTTAGATAATCCGCCGCCTGTGGTGGAAGTGCGGGGAGAGGCTTTTTTGTCTTTAGCTGTGTTTGAGGAAATTAATCGGGAACGGGAAAAAGCCGGGGAACAATTGTTTGCTAATCCTCGCAATGCTGCGGCGGGTACGCTGCGGCAGTTAGATTCTAAAATTGTGGATAAGCGACGGTTAGATTTCTTTGCTTATACTCTGCATTTAGATGAGGGTAACGAGGAGAAAACACAGTGGGAATCGTTGGAATTGTTGCGAAGAATGGGGTTTAAGGTAAATCCCAATCGCAAAATTTGCTATTCTTTGGATGAGGTTCGGGAGTATTACGAATATTGGGATACTGAACGGCGAAATTTGCCTTACATGACTGATGGGGTTGTTGTTAAGATTAATTCGGTTTTGCTGCAACGACAATTGGGTTTTACTCAGAGGTTTCCGCGTTGGGCGATCGCACTGAAGTATCCCGCCGCCGAAGTCCCTACAATAGTAGAAGCTGTCACCGTGCAAGTAGGGAGAACCGGGGCTCTGACTCCTGTAGCGGAACTCAAACCGGTGCAGTTGGCGGGGACGACGGTTTCGCGGGCTTCTCTCCACAACAGCGATCGACTTTCAGATCTGAACCTCCACATTGGCGATACTGTAATTGTTAGAAAAGCTGGGGAAATCATACCAGAAGTTGTGCGAGTTTTGCCAGAACTTCGCCCCCCAAATGCTCAACTTTTTCAAATTCCTAGTTGCTGTCCCGAATGCGAACAGCCTGTAGTTCGGGAAAAGGGGGAGGCCGTTACTCGCTGCATTAATACATCTTGTCCAGCAATTTTGAGGGGTTCGCTGATTCATTTTTGCAGCCGGGATGCTCTGGATATTAACGGTATTGGGGAAAAGTTGGTGCAGCAGATGGTTGATAGCAATCTGGTGCATTCTGCGGCGGATTTGTACGATTTGACAGCGGAAAAATTGATGAGTTTGGAACGCATGGGTAAGAAGTTAGCAGAAAAGTTGGTAAGCGCCATCGCCCAATCGAAAAATCAACCTTATTCGCGCGTACTTTACGGCTTGGGCATCCGCCACGTCGGCAGCGTGAATGCTCAATTGCTGACAGAAAGGTTTGCAAATGTGGAAGAGTTAGCAGCGGTATCGGCGGCATCGATTGAGGGCGTTTACGGCATCGGGCCGGAAATTGCTCAAGCTGTTTATCAGTGGTTTCGAGTGCCGGCTAATCAAAGTTTAATTGCACGGTTGAAAACTGCGGGCTTGCAATTGCAGTCAGAAGCGAAAAATCCCAATTTAGCCAGCACAAATTTACAACTTGCAGGCAAAACTTTTGTGCTGACGGGAACTTTGCCCACTTTGAAACGAGATGAAGCTAAAGATTTGATTCAAAAAGCAGGAGGTAAAGTCACAAGTTCTGTGAGTGCTAAAACAGATTATGTGGTTGTGGGAGAAGATGCGGGTTCTAAGTTGGAAAAGGCTCAATCTTTGGGAATCGAACTACTTTCGGAAGCTGAGTTATTAGAACTGCTATCGAAACCCTAAATGATTGGTGAAAGTCCATATATTTCTCTTTGCTCTTTCTCAGCGCCCTCTGCGGCCTCTGCGGTTAGCAAAAAAAGCTCATTCACTTCAGCCGTTTTCAAAGGGCATCGCCAACAATTCTATTGCCCTAGGTGCAAAATAGCCGATCGCGAATTGGGCAATACCTCAAAAGGCATAGAAAGCGCGTTAGCGAAGCCCGCCCCTACGGGGGCTACGCCAACGAAGAGGATCGCACTTGGTGAATATACATACTTCCCCGGCGGTGCTGCCCGAATCTGTTGTCGGTACAGGCTAGTTTTGCTAAAATTTGATAAAGTTTGCAATAGCGATGGCAACTGCCAGCTTAGCAAAATCTCAGCAATCATAGGAGATAAATTATGTCTGAAATTCCAGCAGAACAAACACAAACAAACTTGACAACTCCAGAAATAACTACCGAAAGCTCAATTTCTGGAGGGGAAAACGTGAAAAATAGTTTGGGAAACGTCCTAAATAGTTGGAAATTGAAAGCAGGATTAGGCGTTGCTGTACTTTTGGGAGTTTTGCTATTTGCTTTCTACTGGCAGCATATGATTGCAGTCGTAGGTATGAAGAGTTGGTCGGCGCGATCGGGAGCTCAGCCGATCGAATGTATGGTAAGAGATACTAATAACGACGAGTATGTCAGTTGCAGCGCCCTCCTCGATCAGCAGATTGTCCCTCTTGAGTGCAGTTCGAGTTTGTTCAATATCGGCTGTCGAGTTAATTACGGAACTGCGGCCCCAAATCCGAGACAAATCAACCCTAGATAGAGCATCTGCGGGTTAGAGATAATTGTTCAAGGAACAGATTTGCTACTTAAAATAGGGGACTTACAAAAAAATCTCACCGTGAAAATAGTCCAGCAATAAAGAGCGGAAAAGTCTTGCTTTTCTTGTTGTAAATTAGCAGGTAAGTAGACTTACCTGCTATTGCCATTAGGTAATCTGTGATAGATAATGTGCCGCAGTATATTGGCGATCCGAAGTTTTGTGATGATATTACTTTGGTGGTGAGGAAACAGAAATAGAGTTCCAAACCCCTAGATCGATCGGCGGTTGAAATAGGGGCAGCCACGGGAGAACCGCCCCAACCACCCCAAGCGGGCACGGTTCCTAATGTAGAAACTTTCGTCCCTCAGAAGCGGAGACTAAAAAATAAAGATGGCAGCTTACCAAGGGCTTCCGATCATGGTGAAACTACTCCAGTAGTAAGGATGAGAAAAGTTTTGGTTTGTTTGTTGTAAATTAGCAGGTAAATTTAACTTGTCGCCTGTTGTCACTAACTGCCCGTTTTCGAGCCGAACTTTACCGGACATTATTGCTTGTTGAGCGCGTTGCAAAGCTTCTGCCTTAGTGGTGGTTCCTCGCAAGTGGTGGTAGAATTCGCTCATCAGCCCCAAAGTGCCTCCATCGTCAACATACCACAAACTCCCTAAAGCAGATTTCGTGCCGGATTTGACTGCTAAACCTCCAAAACCTAACTCTGCTTCCCGATCGCCCAAGGCTGTTCTACAAGCACTCAATACTAACAAGTCTACCTGCGGATTGCGCCAATTTAAACTCTCCATGCGATCGAGCTGCAATTTGGAATTCCACAGTTGAATGTAGGAATTGCTCGGTTTTCCCGGTTTGAATTCAGCGTGAGTTGCTAGGTGAACGATGCGAAATCCTCCCTTGGCGTGTTCCGAGTTGAGATTATCTAAAGTGAAAGTGGAATTGAGGAAAGAGGGGCCGTGCCACTGAGCCACAATCGCCTGCAATTCGATCGGCACATTGGGCAATGGCTGTTGCTCAACAAATTCTGACCTTCCCATTGCTAGCACTGTGGCGTCTCTAACTGCTTTATAATCGGTATTAGTCGAACTAAAACTTGGAATTAGGCTGAAACTGTATTTTTCCATCAAGAAGCCTTTACCGTCGTGCAAAGCGGCAAAGGGCAGGCTTCGCAATCCCGCATCGACTGACACTAACAAAGTATGAATTCCTAAGTTTTCTAAGTCTTTTTCTAGGGGCGCGATCGCCCATTTATATAGTTGCTGGGCGGGGGCTAGATAACTGGTACTAGCGCGTTTTGCGGGATTGGTGATTTCATCGCGCAAGTCCTTAACGGTGGGGAAAAGAGCTGCTCTGTTGGCTTCGGGGACGCTGTAGTGAATCGGCCGCCCCACGGGAGCAACTAAAATTAGTTCCAGTCGATCGGCTCGCGAGACTATGTAGAGAATACCAGACCGCTTGCCGGTTTGCTGTTCGATATTTTGTAAAGTTTCTTGGAATGTCGAAATCAAGGTTTTTTCCTCTGGGAGGTTGGCTTTTACCCCCAAGTATTCTCCAAATTCTTGATTCCTCATTTCTTCGATTCCCCAGACTGTTTTCTGTATGTCGTTACCTTCAAAAAGTCGATCGGGAGACGGAAGATATCCCAGAACTAAATTAGAAGTAGGGTTGACTGTTGGTGGTTGTTTCGATTCTGGTGGGGACGGTACGATGTCGGCGGGTAATGGACTGGTGATACTTTGATCGATGGTTAAAATTCGATCGGCAGCAGCAACAGCGGGATTGTCTCGCGGTGGAGTTTTCGGGGGTTGAAAGTCTTCTGAATCCGGGGTTGAAGGTTGCGGTGCGGGTGTATCTGCGCCTGTGGGCGATGCTAGTGTTGTCACAGGTGCGATCAGCTTTAAGGGATCTTGTACAGATTCTAGGGGTGACGTTACCTGCTGATTTTCCTGTTGATTGATGACCGTTAATTGCTGATTTTCCTGCTGATTGATGACCGTTAATTGCTGATTTTCCTGCTGATTTGTTTCCGTTACCTGCTGATTTTCCTGCTGATTTGTTTCCGTTACCTGCTGATTTGTTTCCATTACCTGCTGATTTGTTTCCGTTGTCAGCGGCATTGTTGGCAGAACGGTTCCCGTTGTTTGCGGAATTGTTAGCGGAACGGTTCCCGTTGTTTCCTTTATTGGGGGAACGGTTCCCGTTATTGGCGAAACGGTTTCCGTTGTTGGGGGGATTGTTGGCGGAATTGTTGGCAGAACGGTTCGCGTTATTGGGGGAATTGTTGGCGGAATTAGTGGCGGAATTGTTTCCGTTGTTCGCGGAGTTGCTGGCGGGACTGTAGGCGGAATTGTTGGGGGAATTGTTTCCGTTAGGGGCGGAATTGTTGGGGGAATTGTTTCCGTTAGGGGCGGAATTGTTGGGGAAATTGTTTCCGTTAGGGACGGAATTGCTGGGGGAATTGTTTCCGTTAGGGGCGGAATTGTTGGGGGAATTGTTTCCGTTGTGGGCGGAATTGCTGGCGCAATTGTTTCCGTTGTGGGCGGAATTGTTGGGGGAATTGTTTCCGTTGTGGGCGGAATTGTTGGGGGGATTGTTTCCGTTGTGGGCGGAATTGTTGGGGGAATTGTTTCCGTTGTGGGCGGAATTGTTGGGGGAATTGTTTCCGTTGTGGGCGGAACGGTTGGCGTCGGGTCGATCGCGTCATCCGTCGAAAGCACAATATTACCCACACTACTAGAACGCGGAAACGACTGCGATGTAATGCTAGATTTTCCTGTTGTAATTGCACCCGCCGTACCGTTGCTAGCAGCATCCCCCACCACAAACGGTTGAATCGGCGTCCCTCCATCTCCCCCAGCGTGCACAATTGTAATTTTGCCACCACCTGCGCCGCCAGCAGTAGAAATGCTAGCAAATCCCGTCGGCGACAGTGGGGTGGAAAAAGTACCCGTAGCGCGGAAAAAATTGCCTGTGATTGCTGTCACCTCGCCACCGGTGCCGCCAGTACCGCCTTGGGCATTGATCCACTCTACTTGAATATCGCCGATCGGATCTAAGAACACATTGCCCGCATTTCCGACTATAGCGCTAGAGTTAATTTGTCCGGTGGTAATTGAAGTTATCGCCTTAACAGTTATGTTACCGCCACTGTTTCCCGATGTATTCAAATTGCCTGCGGTGAAATTGTTACCGCTTGTAAAAAGAATTTCTCCGCCATTAGTAGTAATATTTTTAACACTTATATCGCCCTTGGCAGTAATATCGACTTTGCTGGCGGTGACATCTCCCGATAAGTTGACTTTTTCCGTGTTTAGTGCTGTCAATTGTTGCGCGTTAATTGTCGAGTTTCCTGTCACATTGCCAGCATTTTCGATCGCAACATTTCCTAACTTGCTGGTAGCCCCCACCGCAGCGTTGAAAGTGATACTGCCGCTACCGGAGGCTAGAGTTAAGTTGCGGGCCCCATCAATACTGTCGATCGCACCTCCAAAGGCAATATTCCCCCCGGCTGTACTCAATATCACATCTTTCGTCAACCCGAGAACACCGTTAATATTGATATTGCCCTGATTAGTAGTAACATTGCCACCCAACTTAGTGCTTGCAGCAGCAATATTTAAACCAGAATTGCTCGCAATGTTACCTGTGAATTCCGCCTGCGTTGCAGTAACATTCAAAGCAGAAAGTGGTGCTGTTCCTCCGATATTTCCTTGCACCAGCACATTGCCTGTAGCTGCATCTAAGTTCAACAAATGGTTGCCGCCGATCGCCCCAATTATCTTAATATCTCCGCCGCCGGTACTGAGATTAATATCGTTTCCGAGTTGGACAGTGCCGTTGAGAGCGATCGGATTTTTATTGGTATTGATGCCATAATTTAAATTAATCGTGGAAGCGTTGAGAGCAATGCTGCTGTTGTCATTTCCGGTAAGAGTGCCATCAAGTGCTATCGTACCAGTTCCCGTTTGAATATTTACTGGATCTAAAAATGTAAGATTAGAGGGAATACTAACATTTGCACTGCTATCCGAGCGCCCGATCGCGATCGAGCTAAATCCATTTTGAATTAAACTAATTTCCGATGCAGTCAAATCAAAAGCGCTAGTATTGTTATCAGTTCCGCCAACAACAATATTTTTTCCCGCTGTTGCGGGTTGCAGTGTTAACGCGCCCGTACCAGAAACGTTCCCAGAAAAATCAATTTCACCGGCTGTTAAAGTCAGCGGGTTACTACCTGCTGATAAACTCGAACCGAAAGCAATACTTGCATCTCCGAGTGTAAAAGTTACAGGAGCTTTTAATGTCACCGGGCCACTAAAACTAATGTTATCATTAGTTGTGGCGATATTTCCGTTGACCGCAACAGTTCCCCCGCCATTTTGAATAAATGCACCGTCTAAATTCAGGTTGTTATCAATATTTAGATTTACCTTATTGGTGATTGTGAGCGCGCCGTCATTGGTGGTTGTTACAGTTCCTTTTAGATTGACATTATCAGCCGCAATACCCAGATTGCCAGCTACGTCAACTGTCTTGGTGAAAGTAATCCCGCTGCCTGAAATAATCGAGCTTTTGGCAATTGTGACAGCATCAGCATAAGTTTGACTGCCAGTTGTAGTGACATTGCCCCCTAAAGATATCTTGCTGTTGGCAGTTAAATTAGTGAGAGGAGTTGTTTCGCCGATCGCACTTTTGAAGGTAAGATTACCGCTAGCAGCATTTACAGTCAAATCGCTGGTACCATCAACAGTATTATTGAAAGTAATGCTGTCGCCTGAAAGAATCGGATTATTGGCAATTGTAACTGCATCTCCGTAGGTTTGAGCGCCAGTTGTAGTGACATTTCCCTTGACTTGAGTTGTGCCGCCA
The DNA here is from genome assembly GCF_036705345.1 of Microcoleus sp. B3-D2. Lineage (NCBI taxonomy): Bacteria > Bacillati > Cyanobacteriota > Cyanophyceae > Oscillatoriales > Microcoleaceae > Microcoleus > Microcoleus sp. B3-D2. Next base: position 10,286 of record NZ_JAUBUG010000104.1, on the reverse strand, counting down.
GCATCTGTAGTCAAACTCGCGACATTGACTGTTTGATTAAATGCGGTTGTGCCTGTAGAGTTAGCTGTTAAATTGCCGATCGTACTTGCAGCACCAACTGCACTATTGAATGTCACATTACCGCTAACCGCCTTCGCCGTCAAATCGCTGGTGCCGTCTACAGTATTATTGAAAGTAATTTCGCTGCCTGTGAGAATGGGATTATTGGCAATGGTGACAGCATCTCCATAAGTTTGACTGCCAGTTGTAGTGACATTTCCCTTGACTTGAGTTGTGCCGTCAGCATCTGTAGTCAAACTCGCGGCATTGACTGTTTGATTAAATGCAGTTGTTCCTTTAGAATTAGCTGTTAAATTGCCGAGCGTATTTGTTGGATTCCCAACTGCACCATTGAATGTAACATTACCGGTAACTGCATTCGCCGTTAAATCGCTGCTGCCGTTAACAGTATCGTTGAAAGTAATTTCGCTGCCGGAGAGAATCGGATTATTGGCAATTGTAACTGCATCTCCATAAGTTTGACTCCCGATTGTAGTGACATTGCCATTGAGTTGAGTTGTGCCACCAATATCTGTAGTCAAACTCGCGGCATTGACTGTTTGATTAAATGTAGTTGTGCCAGCACTACTTTTGACGGTGACATTTCCTATTCCTAATGCCGGGGTGTTGCCTACAGCACCTTTAACGTCAATGTTTCCAGTACCTGTTTCTAAGGTAAGATTGCCGCTGCCATCAATGTTATTGTTAAACAGAATATTGCCACCTGCTGAATTGCCATTGCTGACTAAGACGCTATCTCCAACTAAGGTATTGCCGTTAATTGTGATATCTTGAGATTGGGTGGTAATATTGCCATTCAGGTTATTAGTTGTAGCATTCAGAGTAATTGAAGCATTATCAGTTCCCGAAATCGATTGATTGGGATTTATAGAAATAGTGCCTTGAGTATTGAAAGTCACAGGATCGGGAAAAGATACCGGCAAATTCTCTACAGTGATATTGCCTGTAGTAGTCTTCCCTCCGAAAACAAGGGCACTAAAGCCATTACGCAATGAGGATAAAAACGGTGTTCCTATATCGATCGCCTGCGGATCGTCAGGAAGTTCAGCCTGGAAGCGAATTCCGACATTTGGCGAAAACGGCTGAACTGACAAAGTACCTTGACTCTTGACCGAATCTGCTATTCCCGAAGATATAATCTCATTGCCGCTAATGGTAATATTTCCAGTACCGGGCAATCCATTAGCATCAATGCCTTGTATCCCAACTTGATTGGGAGTTGCGATCGCGATATCTCCGGCGGCACCGGAACTAGAACTAGAGTTAAGATTACCAACAGTAATATTGTTGGCACTGAGTGTAATCGGGCCAGCATTTCCGGTACTGGATGTGGTATCAATTGCCCCTGCAGTCGTATCAATATTGCCATTAGTGCTGGTAAGGCCGATCGCCCGTCCGGGATTTGTGATATCGGCAGCAGTTATAGTTATATTGTCTGTAGTTGTAATTGCGATCGGGTTGGGACTGGTAACATTGAGAGAATTTTCTATTTTCAGGGAACGCAATGGCACAGTCGCCCCAATTGGCCCGCTGAGATTAATAATACCTGTTCCCGCAGTCAAAACTAGGTTGCCATCGCCGTCAACCGTTCCCCCAAAATTAATGTGGCCTGCATCCGTTAACCCAGTATCGAGAGTGACATTAGAACCCGTACCGAGAGAGACTTGCTCACCAAAGGTAATATTCTGTTCGTTGGTGAGAATATTTGCGTTTAAGTTAGTCGTTGGAGCCTTAAAAGTAATTGAAGCGTTGTTTACACCTGTAATGTTTCCATCGACTGCAATGGTGGCAGCTTGCATAGTGACGGGGAAATTAAAAGTAACACCAGCGGGGTCAACGGCGATCGTCCCCGTCCCATCCGTGCGCCCGATAATCATTTGGGAAAAGCCATTCAATACGGGAGGTGCGAGTTCCGCTGCACTGAGATTCAAACGAGCGTCCGCAGTATTGCCGCCCACAGTAATATCTAAACTGGGAGTAAGCGGCTGCAACTGGATAGTCCCAATACCATTAACTTGACTTGTTTCTGACAGTTGAATTTCATCACCAGTCAAAGTGACATTGCCGCCCAAAGCCGCATCAATTACACCGTCGATGATGTTAATTGGAATGGAATTGTTGTTAGCCTTTCCCGTGAGGTTAATATTACCTGTTCCCGTAGATTGCACCCTATTAGTAAGACCCTCGTAGCCCTGGCCTAAGTTAATCCCATAGCTGCTAGAGTCAGTCCCTACACCGGTACCGGTTAAAGCAATATCTCCATCCTGCGATCCTATCGTGCCTATGTCGAGCCTGATCCCAGAATTACTGCCCGTCCCTCCACTGCCCGTGCCCGTCAACGTCACCTTTCCCAGACCTGCGCTGTTGACTCTAGACTCGCCTAGAAATATACCGTCGTTGAAAGTCCCCGTCCCACCACCTGTACCAGTCAGAGTGACATTTCCAGAGAGCGCTTTTACTGTGCCGCCACTAAATGATATCCCTAATGATATCCCTTGATTGCCATCAGTCCCATTGCCGCCAACACCGGTTAGAGTCAGATTCCCGGTGCCTGTGGAGTTCACCACCCCTCTTTCCACCAAAAGGCCCCTGTTGTTTTCCGCGCTCCCCTGGCCTGTTCCAGTCAGGGTGATATCTCCATTCTGCGATTTTACTGTGCTGCCAAAACCAATAATAGTTATCCCTTCATTGCCACTCGTCCCATTTCCCCCTGTCCCGGTAATGGTGACAGTCCCATTCCCGGGCGTTGACTCGACTGTAGAGTTGTTGATTCTAACGCCGATGTTGTTGGTTAAAGTCCCAGCACCGTTACCAGTCAGGCTGACATTTCCCCCAGCCCGTACTGTACTGCTGTCAATAGATATCCCTCGATTATTAAATGTCCCGTTTCCGCCAGTACCGTTGAGAGTAATACTCCCTGTCCCGATCGATTCCACTGTACTGGTAATAATGTTAATCCCCTTGTTGTCGCTTCCAGTTCCATTACCGCCAATACCATTGAGAGTAATACTTCCAGTCTCAGCCGTCGTGATTTTGCTGGTAGAAACAGAAATGCCGTGATTGAAACTGTCTCCAGCGAGTCCTTGACCTCTAATAGAAATATTTCCAGTGCCGGCATTGAGGGTGGAACCGGTGAGAGAAACTCCGATGGGATTTGGCGCTGTCCCTACTGCTGGGGAATTTGACGGGTTGGTGCCGCCTCCTAAAATGATGTTGCCGCCGTTCGAGTTGATGATAGCATTGGTAATGGCGATCGCCCCTGCACCACTGCCATCTACATCTGCATTCAGGGTTATACTGCCGCCGTTAGCGGTGATATCGTTGTTAACAAGTATGCTGTTATTAGCATTCAGAGTTAGGGAATTAGTGCTGAGCCAAGAAACTGGTGCCTTGACTGTAATATCGCCTTGATTCGGAGAACCCGACGCAGTAGAAATAGTCACATTTCCCAAATCTAGCTGTGTTTGCAGCGTCCCATTATTAATTGTAGAAGTCCCATCCGAGGGCGTAAATGCTTCCCCTGATAAAGTGCCACCTGTATCCACATCTGTACTAATAGTAATATCAGTAGGATCTAACAATAAGGTGCCAGCAATCCCAAAGGTCGATCGCAAATCAACTAATCCTTGAAAATCCAGCGATTGCTTTCCCGACACTTCCACAAAGCCGCCATTCCCCGAAAACAAGCCACCTCTGGCCGTAATATTGCCATTAAAGCGAGTAGTTTCATCAGCCCAAACTATAACTCGCCCGCCATTCCCATTACTAACAGCATTAGCATTAATCGTCGAGTTGCTGCTAACAAAAGTTCGCGAAGCATTGGGCACAGTCCCCAAACCCTGATAATCTCCCCCAATCAGTACATTACCGCCACCGTTAATCCCAGAAGCATCGATATTGCCTGCAATAACTCCTACTTTGTCGCCTAAAATATTTACAGTACCGCCAGTGTTGCCAGAGACATTGAGACTGCCGGATGCGATCGCAGTTCCCGCAGTTACCGGCACAGAAACATTCCCAGTCAACACAACTTCGCCATTGGGATTTACCGCTAAATTAGTTGCTTGTTCCTGACCTTTTCCAGTCAGCAACTCCGGCAAAGATAGGACTGGCTGCGCGAAATTATTCGGCAAGGAACTTTGGCTAGCTGTCGGCTGAATTTCCAGACTCAGCAAATTTCCGGTTTGAGCGATCCGTACCAAATTTTGACCGGGTACGGCCATCACGGTAATATTGCCCCCGGGCGCAGTTAACTGACCGGTATTGACAACCGTACCGCCAATCAAACTTAAACTTTGACCTGGTGTCACCGTCAAATTGCCTGCATTAACAATGCTTCCACCTGGCAAATTTGTAAACGCAAAACTGTTCGGCGTCCCGATTAATGTTGCCCAATTGTTATTGCCGATCGCACTAAACCACTGATTGTTCCCAAAACCAATCCCTGTCGCCGTAGTAGCATTAAAAGATCCAGGCACGTTGAGACTGGCATTCGGCCCGAAAATCATGCCCGCCGGATTCATCAAAAATAAATTGGAATTTCCCCCCGTCACTTGAATTAAGCCATTTATTAAAGAAGGATTACCCCCAGTAATCCTTCCCAAAATATTTTGAATATTGGGATTGGTCAGAAAGTTAGCCGTTTGAGCCTCGCTGAGGCCGAACTGAGTAAAACTGTGAAAAAGATTAGCCCCATCTCCGCTGAATGCCCCCCCGGAAATGTCGTAGCGGTTGCCGCTGGGAGTAACAACTGTGTTAGTGCCGTCTGGTGCCGGGGCGATGGGCTGTGCGTTTGCCGAACCCGCCGCTGCACTCAACCAGCTAACAATGAATAACCATCCGAGCAAATGTAGTTTGTTGGGTGTCATTGTGTTTAAAGATTGTGCTTAAAGTGCGATCGTATTTATTTCTACTACTTTTACTCCTAAAAATTTCTCATGTCAATAGGAGAAGCCTATTTTTGCTGGTCGAATAATTAGGACTAAAAAAGGAAATGTATATTTTTAATTACTATGATTTACTTAAAAAGAGTTTTTTTACTAGAAGTCAGGCGCGGGAAATGAAACTTACTTTCTTTTTTTGACCGAAAGCATGCAGGAAACAAGCCCCCGGATTCATTCCAACGCGCAGACTCAGGACCCAGAAATAAAAAACCTGTATCCGATGAAACTTGCCCCCCGAATTTATCCGTGGGGTCAATGCTTCAATTCTTTAATCTAAAATCGTTCGACAGAGCGTCTGGGCCCTGAGCGTGTCGAAGGGTCACGCCGAAGTCTCAAATCTAAAATCGATTGACCCCATTATCTTTAAAAACCGGGTTGATGCGTCCGGGAATGTGGGGGAAAATATGGCGCGGAATGCGACGGTTAGGGGTTTAAAAAACTCGGAATTTTAGTCAAAATTACGTAAGTACAGATCGCCTGTTATACAGCTTGCTTAGAGTGTCAAAATACTCGATCAAGTCCCTACTCGCGGTCGCCTCCGCTGCTTTCTGCATAGGCAGAGCAGCTTGCAGCCCGCTTTCAGGACAACGAACCGAACAGCAGACTTTCTCTCAAAAACTTTATATTTTATGGATGAACTTTACCAAAAATTTATAAAGCTCGATTAAAATTTTTATGTATTTTTGATGAAAGCCAATATGTACAAGTCTTGCACTCAACTTGAGACCGTTACCGAAACGAAGTAAATGTAGTAGGTTGGAAGTCTAGGCAGGATGAAAATCTTGCTCTGAGAGATTAAACTGTGTCAATCTGGTGTCAGTGAAAACTCTTAGAAGAAGCACTCATTTACTCCAAAACACCCTTAAGTAAGATCTGTATGTAGATTCACTGGTGTGGAGTCTCTTCTTTAGGTTTGACGATCGTCCTAAATATCGCAGGCTCGCGATCGTCGGTTCGCGTCACGGCAACATGGCATTTTGCGCCTTACTACGTAACAATACTGGAGGAATCAGGGTTATGACTACCTTAATGCTAGTCAAAAAAACATCTTTTACAGTCGCCAGCTTAGCAACCACAATGTTGCTCAGCATCTGCACGCCCGTCAGAGCTTTCATGTTTGGCACTGCCGGCATCCAGTTCGATGAAGATACCAGTATAGAGTTTACCTTCGAGGAATCTCACGGCGGTTACCAGTCGAGCTTGTGGGTGGCCCAAGCTGAGTCAGCAAACAATGGCTACACTAACGTCGCCAGACTGTTTGAGGAGACTCAACCCTCAGATAACGGCTCTGCCAACAACTGGGAAGGAACCTTCGGCAACGCCGTCACCTCGGACAACGGCTCCATCACCCAAACCGTCACATTTTTGAAGGATCAAATTTATGCCCTGCTGCTGTGGAGCGACACGGGCAGCGGCAGCGATGTGGAGGAATACGTCTCGTCGAGTACCTTCATGAACAGCACCCTATGGTGGACCCCCGGCACCCAGTTCCGAAGAGATGAATGTGGGGTGGAGGGATGTCAACTTGCTGTGTTTGGTGACTTTATGCTCAACCCCAACTCCAGCGACTCATTTACAAACATCAACGGCGGTAAAGGCCCAGAGCAATTTTCATCCCTCACAATGGCCGAACTGGCTAATGGCACACAAATCTCCTTCGACGATTTCGACAATGCCCAACCAGGAACCGATCTTGACTTCGAAGACTTCACCGTGTCGGCTCAGTTAGTCCCCGAACCAGTCCCCGAACCTGTCACAGTGTTCGGGACTATGCTGGGGATCGGGGCTTTGGCTGCAACTCGCAGGAAAAAAAAGCGAGGGCAGTAACCATAAAAATGACTATTAACCAGCCCCATACAAATCTAAATAGTGCGTCTGTTCAGTGGTACTCTGAGAAATAGCATTTCTAAATGTTAAGACTTTTTCCATAACGGGAAAAATAGCATCCTAACAAAGGCACTATTCATGGTATCCACCGCAGAAAAAACGAACGTAGGCTACATCACCCAAATCATCGGGCCAGTTGTAGACGTAAAATTCCCAGGCGGCAAACTGCCCCAAATCTATAACGCTCTCACGATTTCCGGCAAAAACGAAGCAGGTCAAGAAATTGCCGTTACCTGCGAAGTTCAGCAACTGCTCGGAGACAGCCAAGTGCGCGCAGTTTCCATGAGTACCACCGACGGCTTGGTGCGTGGCATGGAAGTAGTAGATACCGGGGAAGCGATCCAAGTTCCCGTCGGAATCCCAACTCTCGGCCGGATTTTTAACGTCATCGGTCAACCCGTAGACAATCTCGGCCCGGTCAATACTTCCGAAAGTATGCCCATCCACCGCAACCCGCCGGCTTTCACCGAACTGGAAACCAAGCCTTCGGTGTTTGAAACAGGTATCAAGGTGATTGACCTGCTCGCCCCCTACCGTCGCGGCGGCAAAATCGGTTTGTTCGGCGGCGCAGGCGTCGGCAAAACCGTGATTATGATGGAACTCGTGAACAACATCGCCAAAGCTCACGGCGGCGTGTCCGTGTTCGGTGGTGTGGGCGAGCGCACCCGCGAAGGTAATGACCTCTACAAAGAAATGATCGAGTCAGGGGTTATTGACGAAGAAGACCGCAGCAAGTCGAAAATTGCTCTGGTTTACGGTCAAATGAACGAGCCGCCTGGTGCTCGGATGCGCGTGGGCCTGTCGGCTCTGGCGATGGCCGAATACTTCCGCGATGTCAGCAAGCAAGACGTGCTGCTGTTCATTGACAATATCTTCCGGTTTGTGCAAGCGGGTTCTGAGGTATCGGCTCTGTTGGGTCGGATGCCTTCGGCTGTGGGATATCAGCCGACTCTCGGTACAGACATGGGCGACTTGCAAGAACGGATTACTTCGACTACCGAAGGTTCGATTACTTCGGTTCAAGCTGTGTACGTACCTGCGGATGACTTGACTGACCCCGCACCGGCTACGACTTTTGCTCACTTGGACGCTACAACTGTGTTGTCTCGCGGTTTGGCTGCGAAGGGGATTTATCCGGCTGTTGACCCGCTGGATTCTACGTCTACGATGTTGCAAGTTAGCGTTGTCGGCGAAGAGCACTATGGTGTTGCTCGTCAGGTGCAGTCTACTCTGCAACGCTACAAGGAATTGCAAGACATTATTGCAATTTTGGGCTTGGATGAGCTGTCGGAAGATGACCGCTTGACCGTTTCTCGCGCTCGCAAAATTGAACGGTTCTTGTCTCAACCGTTCTTTGTGGCGGAAGTGTTCACCGGTTCCCCCGGGAAGTACGTCAAGCTGGCAGACACCATTAAGGGTTTCCAGATGATTTTGGCTGGCGAACTGGACGAATTACCTGAACAAGCTTTCTATTTGGTGGGCGATATCAACGAGGCGATCGCCAAAGCTGAAAAAATGAAAGCTGACGCCAAGTAATTTTAGTCATTAGTCAGTAGTCAGTAGTCAGTAGTCAGTCGTTATTAGTTATTAGTTATTTGTTATTGGTAACAACTGACAACTGATAACTGACAACTGACAACTGACAACTGACAACTGACAACTGACAACTGACAACCGACAACTGACAATTTATGACATTAACTGTGCGCGTAGTGGCCCCAGACAAAACTGTTTGGGATTCTAATGCTGAAGAAGTAATTCTGCCGAGCACCACAGGCCAACTGGGTATCTTGAGCGGTCACGCTCCAATGTTGACAGCTTTGGATACCGGAGTAATGCGCGTCCGTCCCGGCAAGGAATGGGTGTCTATTGCTCTGATGGGTGGCTTTGCAGAAATCCAAGAAAACAAAGTTACTATTCTTGTCAACGGCGCTGAAAAAGGCGAAACCATTGATAAAGAAGCTGCTCGTACTGCTTACACCGAAGCAGTAGCTCGTTTGGAAAAGTCCGCTAGTGGCACTGACCAAGAGCAAATTAAAGCTAAGCAGGCAATCAAACGCGCGAGAGCTCGTTTCCAAGCTGCCGGCGGCACGCTCTAGCTCTAAGGGTAACGACATAGTGCTTTTGTAGTAGGGACACAACATTGTTGTGTCCCTGCTGTTTTTCTCACGTTGTGTCCCTAATGTTTTGCTAAACTCCCGCCTCGGACAATAGAGATTGCATTGTTTCCCAAGATAACCCCTGCTGAAGATAGCGGGGGTTATTTGGATTGTAGGGGCTCTCCACACGATCGACACTGACAATTTTTGCTTCTTCCGGCAAAACAGGAACCTCGGGATCGAAAGCGGTCGATCGCGTCAAAGAGCTAGAAAAGCCTTTAAAAATAGCAATTTCATCGAATTCGCCGTCAATTTGGGCCTTGACGATTAAAACTTCGTGCGATCGTTTTACCGTGTATTGTTCCAAACGACGAGCAATAGAGTCAGCCATAGCAAATCTCACTTTCCTGAAATCTGCTACAATATAGCTTAATTTTGCGGCTAATTTCAGCGACAGATAGCTAATTTTTTATTTTTAATTCGACCTTTTTTAACAGTAGGAAGTAAGCGGACATAATATAAATCCTGTAAAAAACATCTGCAATGTGTTCATCCGGCAAAACATACTTGTCGGATATTCTATGAGCCACAGAAAGATTGGGTTTCAATTATCGTTGTCCCGTTTAATTTTTATTAAACAGCGTTTGGCTTGGGATATACGCTGCTATTTATGCTAGTTTTTTGCTTGAGATCAGCTATGGTAAGTGGCAACTCAAAGCTAATAAATAACTGTTTACGAGGCGGGAATTATAGTTAGTGGCTCAATTTTAGAGCCTTTGGGCTATCGAGAAAAATATATGTGCCGATTTGTCGAGCGAGTCACAGTAAAAGGCAAAAAATCTGCCGTCTCCGTGTTTGAAATTTATGATGCAGAAACAGAACACAGCATTGAACTAAAACAGGAAACTGCTGCTGAATTTCAAAAAAGTCTGAAGCTTTATTTCGAGCAAAATTTTACTGAAGCGCAAAAATTATTCAGTAAGATTTGCGAAAGAAATCCTCAAGATAGGTTAGCAGCAATTTACTACCAGCGCTCTCTAAAGAATGGAATGTATGGAGTGCCTGAAGGATGGTCGGGAATAGAAGCTTTGGATGAAAAGTAGTGATACAGATATATTGTATGTGAACATCGGCAGGGATATGGCAATGCCTTGTCCGGCGCGGGGAGTAGGACACGGAAATGCCGTGTCCGTATGGTTCGCTTTGACTTTTAATAATTTGCTATAGCGTTTCTCAGATAGATGAGGTACAATAACAGCAGTGAGTAAACCAATTCCTCATATCGGATAATGTAACT
>NZ_JAUBUG010000193.1:0-1122 GCF_036705345.1 Microcoleus sp. B3-D2 | reverse complement strand
GGGTGTGACGGGAACGTTAAATGCTTACCCTACTTACATTATAGCTTACTTATCTCTGATTTATTGTTTAAGTCCCGCTATTGGTTTTTCTGTTGTGGCTCATGGGGACTCACCGGGGCTAGATGACATATCCAGTCTGAGTTTCACACGTTTTGTCTCGCTTGAGAAAGTCCCTCTTGACTTTTGATCGAGCTTCTTAACTTGTCACCAATGAACAGCAAGGCACAAAAATTTTACAAGTTCGCTACAAAGATTCAAACCGAAAAAAAAATTTACCGCGTCTTGGACAAAATTTCTAAAGCTTATCTAGACTACAGCTTGCCGCAACGGCTGATGGGCATTAATCAAGGTATTAAATTTATAGACACGGAGATGCCCAAGCTCCCAGAAAGAGTGGAAGTTCTGCAAATGCAAGTCCAAAAACTGCGGCAGCAGAGCAACTTATTTGAACCGCAGATAGAGGGAAAATCTCTGTCTGAACAAGTTCAAAGCATTCGGGGCAAGCAAGTAGAAATCAGAGTTCAGCTAAAAGGGATGCGAAACCTCTACCAAAGCTATGAAAAACTACTCAACGAAAATAATCCCCAGGGGCTGCTGATGACCCAAGGGCAAGCTTACGGCGGACTCTTAGGTCAAATTCAGAGAATAGACTCGGAATTGTCATTAAAATTAGCTCAGTACAGAGAAGACAGTTTGCCAGTTTTAGCGCTGCGAAAAAGTCGGGAAGAACTGATTTTAACCGCCACTCAACAAGCCAGAGAAGTGGTGATGGGAAATTTAGAGACCCAAATCAAAGAAATTGAAGCGCGCGATCGCGAAATGACCGCTTTGCAAAATGCTTTCAACCAAAAAATTAGAAACTTTTCAGTTACAACCCGACAATACGACAATTTACAGCAAGAACTCCAAGTAGTTACTAAGAGTTTGTCGGACTTCTTGGCAAAACGAGAAGCCTTGCGGATTGATGCGGCTCAGCAGCAAATACCCTGGGTGCTGATAAATCCTCCGGAAATTCCGCTAGACAAATTCGGCCAGCCTATAACAGCTAAGTAAGTCGGTGAGAAAAAACCAAACTATGTTAAAATAAGTAAACATAGAGAATACGTCTACTGAGGTAACTCA
>NZ_JAUBUG010000103.1:0-19057 GCF_036705345.1 Microcoleus sp. B3-D2 | reverse complement strand
CTTTGATTTCGCCTTTGAAAGTTCGTATCTGGACTCTTCAAGAATCCCCGTCCCTTTAGGGCTCGGGAGTATCAAGACGAACCTGATAATTTTGATGTGATTGAAACTCTCTTCAACGATCAAGACTATCAATTGCATTACGCTGCCAGCGGGCAAGAAGCGATCGATTCCTTAAACATCTTTGAGCCAGATGTGATTTTGCTGGATGTGATGATGCCAGGGATGGATGGCATTGAAGTTTGTCAACGCATTAAAGCTATGCCCAAATGGGAAGCTCTGCCGATCGTTATGGTGACCGCCCTGACAACCAAAACGGAGCTCGCAAGATGTTTGACGGCTGGGGCGGATGACTTTATCAGCAAGCCCGTGAATCGCTTGGAGTTAACAGCAAGGGTGCGATCGATGTTACGCATCCATCGACAATATCAGCAATTAGTAACCTTCAATGCCCGATTAGAAGCAACGGTGCAACAGCGAACCGCCCAGTTGCAAACCATGATTTTTCAGGATGCGCTCACAACGCTACCCAGTCGGACTTTCTTACTTCAGAAGTTGGCTGAGGTTTTACAAGCTGGGGAATCCTCCTTTGCGGTAGTTTATCTAGACTGCGATCGGTTCAAACTGGTGAATGGTTCCTTTGGCTACGCTATTGGCAATCAATTGCTGATCGCCATCGCAGAACGGTTACAGCATCATCTGCGCCCCGGCGACGTGTTAGCGCGTATGGGTGAGGATGAGTTTTGCTTTTTGCTGCACCAAATTGATGGTGCGATCGCCCTTGAACCATTTATCCAAGCTATTCTACGGGGCTTTGACACATCGTTTGTGGTTGCCGATTGCGAACTCTTTATGACTGCTTGTATCGGCATTGCTCTAGGCAGTAGTGTTTATCAACAACCGGAAGAACCCTTGCAAGATGCTGATACGGCAATGTACAAAGCTAAACTTCGAGGTAAAGGTTGCTATCAAATCTTCGATCGCCAGATGTCTTTGGCAATGCTGAACCGCCTGACGCTGGAAAATGATTTACAGCGAGCGCTGGAACATCAAGAGTTTGTCACCTACTACCAGCCGATTGTGAATCTTCAAACCCAAAATGTCGTTGGATTTGAAGCACTGGTACGCTGGCAGCATCCGGATCGAGACATGGTTTTACCAGGAGAATTTATCCCCTGCATGGAGGAAACAGGGCTGATTGTGCCCGTCGGGATGCTGGTGTTGAAGCAGGCGTGTCAGCAACTGCGTGCATGGCATCAACGGGGCTGGACGCAGTTAACCATGAGCGTGAACCTTTCTGTGCGGCAATTTACTTGCCCCACCCTCTTGGCTGATATCGATCGGGTTTTGGCAGAAACCGCCGTCAACCCCGCTCACCTGAAACTGGAAATTACCGAAAGTGCGATCGTGGACAATGCTCAGAAGGCGATCGCGCTGACTGAACAATTGCGATCGCGGCAAATTCAGATCAGCATTGATGACTTTGGCACGGGGTATTCTTCCCTGGGTCAATTGCACTGTTTTCCAGTGAATAACCTCAAAATTGATCGCTCTTTTGTCAATCAGATCCAAGCAGGAAATCGCAACTATCAAGTCGTTAACACCATTATTACTCTGAGTAATCAACTCGAACTTGCGGTCATTGCCGAAGGACTTGAAACGACTCAGCAACTTCAGTGCCTCCAACAACTGGGCTGTGAATTTGGACAGGGTTATTTATTTTCTAAACCCCTCACGGGGGCTGAAATTGAAAGAATTTATCTCAAAAGCGATCGCAGCGGTGGCTTTAACCAATCTGCTATAGCAATCCTAAGTGATTTTCTAGATCTGTAAAATCTGAAAGTCTTGGATTGTCTATCAATTAGTTGATAATGCGCTGAAATTCTCCTCACCAGAGACAACCATTAAAGTTAATCGAGATATGTGCAACTTCACATTAAATTGGTATCATATCGATTCCGGTTGCACCGTCCGTGATTGTTGACTATCGTGCAAGCGACAATTGCAGACTCCGGCCCGATCGCACAAATCTGCACCCGCCACCACTAAAACCCCGCAAATCGCGCCCGCAGTCGCACAGAATCGGGATTTGCGGGTTGGCGCAGTACGATGGGGCGCTGCGCCATTTTAGATTTTAGATTTTAGATTTTAGATTTGCAATGACTGATGACTATCGGGGTCATGTAAAAATCAAAGCATAACCCTTTTATTTGCCACTCCCCTCATGCCTTTGCCGCGCCTGTTAACCTTAATTGCTGCTTTCTGCCTCGCCTTGGGGCTGATTATTGGGCTGGTGAGTTCCTTAACAGGGCTTTACAGTCAAGTTGCGTGGTCTGCTTCTCCGCTGCTGGCTAATTTGCTGATTTTCCTGATAATTGTACTTTTGGGAACCCTAATTTTTGCGCTGGTTTATTATTTTAGGCTGCTGCAACGCCCTCAGAAAGTTAAGGGAAAACGGCCGATTACTCCGAAGGTTCCTGTTGTCAAAAGTGAAGCAGCTTCGGAAAATCTCAAAGCAATCAGGCAACAAGTCGATCGCATTCAAGATGAAGTAGCGCGGCAAGCTTTGCTGTTGAGAGCCCGCGAAATTGAAGCTAGCATGGCTAGGGGCAGCGTTCGAGTAGTTGTTTTCGGCACCGGTTCTGCGGGCAAAACTTCCGCTGTGAATGCGCTGGTGGGGCGGATGGCGGGACAGGTGGGCGCGCCGATGGGAACTACCGAAGTTGGCGAAACTTACACTCTGAAATTGAAAGGAATCGATCGAGAATTAGCAATTACTGATACCCCAGGTATCTTGGAAGCGGGAGTTGCGGGGACTTACAGAGAAGAATTGGCGAGGCAGTTGGCGGCGAGGGCAGATTTGATCTTATTTGTTTTGGACGGCGATTTACGCAAATCCGAGTACGAACCGCTGCGGACTTTGGCGGAAATTGGCAAAAGGTCGATCGTGGTTTTTAATAAAGTTGACCTTTATCCCGACACCGACAGAGATGAAATTCTCGATCGGCTGCGGCAGCGAGTCAAAGGTTTTGTATCAGCAATGGATGTAGTAGCCATTAGCGCCAATCCACAAAAAGTTGTACTAGAAGACGGCACAATTTTTCAGCCCGACCCGGATATTATGCCATTAATTCGGCGCGTCGCTGCGATTTTGCGAGCTGAAGGCGAAGACTTAATTGCGGACAATATTTTGCTGCAATCTCAGCACTTGGGAGACCAAGCGCGCAAGTTAATTGATGCTCAAAGAAGGCGGCAAGCTGATAAGGCAGTAGAGCGATTTCAGTGGCTCGGAGCCGGAGTAATTGCCGTAACGCCTTTGCCAGTTGTGGATTTGTTAGCGACAGCAGCAGTTAACGCTCAAATGGTAGTAGAAATTGCCAAGATTTACGGCTGCGAATTAAATATCGATCGCGCGAAAGAATTGGCATTGTCTCTAGCAAAAACCCTAGCAAGTTTGGGAATAGTTGAAGGCGTAATTCAAGTAGTGTCAAGGGCTTTGCAGTTAAGCGTAGCGGGGTTTGTACTGGGCAAAGCAATTCAAGCAGTCAGTGCGGCTTATTTAACCCGAATTGCCGGTAAAAGTTTTATTGAATATTTCCGCCATGACCAAGATTGGGGCGACGGCGGCATCGCCGAAGTCGTGCAAAGGCAGTTTCAGTTAAATAGGAAAGACGAGTTTGTCAAAGCATTTGTCAAAGATGCGATCGCCCGCGTTGTCGAACCTCTGAATATTTATCAGCAAGAATCGGAACCAGAATTAGAAATGTCAGCCGAATTGGAATCAGAAATAGAACCAGAAGCATTGTATCAGCGGCCGCAAGACGACGATTGGGAAACCCACAGCAACAAACGAAAGGATGAGTGGTAATGGGCCAAACAGGGAATTGGGCATACAGGGAATTGAGAATTGGGTAATTACGATCGTTCAATGAGATGTTCCCTGAGTATGCTTTGTTGAATTTTATTAAGAAGTTTTACAAAAATTTTACACATGGGAGAGACTCCGGGGGGGATCAAGTCAAACCGAGCGATCGGATGGAACACAATTTTGATAAAATTGAAGATTCACAACAAAATTTGCTATTGTGCGTCCGGGTAAAAACAATGAGCGATCGACCAATTATTCTCGGTATTGTCGGAGATAGCGCAGCGGGCAAAACCACCCTCACGCGGGGAATTGCCCAAGTATTGGGGCCAGAAAATGTCACGGTGATTTGCACTGACGACTATCACCGCTACGACAGAAAGCAGCGGGCCGAAATCGGAATCACAGCATTGCATCCCGACTGCAATTACCTCGACATCATGCAGCAGCACCTCAGCCTGCTTCGTACCGGACAAGCAATTCTCAAACCCATCTACAACCACACGACAGGTACATTCGACCCGCCGGAATACATCAAGCCCAGCAAATTTGTCATAGTTGAAGGTTTGCTAGGTTACGCAACTCGAACAATCCGCGATTCTTACGACGTAAAAGTGTATCTTGCTCCTCCCGAAGAGTTGCGAACTCAGTGGAAAGTTAAGCGCGATATTATGAAGCGCGGCTATACTGAAGAACAGGTGCTTGCAGAAATAAAAAAACGGGAACCGGACTCTGAAGACTTCATTCGCCCTCAGCGCAAATCGGCCGACGTTGTAGTTAGTTTTTACCCGCCAGAAGCGGACAATCAATCCGATTTGAGCGTGCGTTTAGTGCTCAGACCGACAATTCCTCACCCTGATTTTACTGAAATTTTAGGTCGAGGCAGCGAGAGTTTTCAACCTGCAATTCGCTTGGGACTCGATCGGGATATGGGCAAACCTGTTGACGTTTTGGAAGTAGACTCCCACGCTACCAGCGAGCAAGTAAACGAACTAGAAATGCTTTTGTGCAGTGAGTTGCCACACCTGCGGGGATTTTGCACCGCCCAAGGCAACCCGGAAATTGGCAAACTGATCGGCACAACTGGCGAAGTTTTGCAAAGTTACCCGCTAGCTTTGACGCAGTTGCTAGTTGCATATCACATGATGAAAGCCATTCATGTGTATTAGTTAGTTGTTAGTTGTTAGTTGGCAGTTGTTGGTTGTTAGTTCTTAGTTGCTATTGCAATGATTAATAACCAATAACCAATAACCAATAACTAATGTACTCGCAAAGTCGGGTTGGCAGTGCCTAATTGCTGAATTGGCATGGAGACTGGCAACTGACTTTGAGGTGCGGGCACCATTTCGCCTCGGAAGTCGAGGAGGGTGACGAGCAGCAGGTAGGCAACTGCTAAAATTATAGAAATCACCCCAGTGATAATAGCAATAATTTTTGAACGATCCATATTCTGCCAATTTTAAGTACAGCTAATATTAGTTTAACATTAAAAACAGCAATTATTACTTAACTTATGCAATAGAATATAATCAGGTGCTAGTTATTTCTCTGACAAAAATGGAACCTCTTATAGATGCGCCAACTTTCACCGAGATGCCCGGAGCTACCCCAGTGGTGGAAACATTTAATCTGGGGAAGTTCTACCGTACCGGCTTCTGGATGAATGAAAAAATTGAATCGCTCAAAAATTGCACTCTGACTGTCTCTGAGGGGGAAACTTTCGGGTTATTAGGGCAAAATGGAGCGGGGAAAACTACGCTGCTGAAAACTTTGCTGGGTATAGTACGGCCGACTTCTGGCAGGGCGCTGCTGTTGGGGAGGCCTTTGGGCGATCGCACCGTGAAGCAGCGAGTCGGCTATTTGCCAGAAAATCCCTATTTTTACGATTATCTCACCGGCTGGGAATTCTTGCAATTTGCGGCGGGCTTGTTTGAAATTCCCCCCTCAATTCAGCGACAGCGAATTCCGAATTTGCTAGACTTAGTTGGGCTATCTAAATCGGCGGCAATTAAAAAACAGTTGCGCCAGTATTCTAAGGGAATGCTGCAACGGATCGGCATGGCTCAAGCTTTGATTAACAATCCAGATGTGGTATTTTTGGATGAGCCGATGTCTGGTTTAGATCCGATGGGACGCTATCAGATGCGGGAGATAATTTTATCTCTGAAAAATCAAGGAAAAACAATTTTTTTTAATTCGCATATATTGTCTGATGTGGAGAAGATTTGCGATCGAGTGGCAATTTTGGCGAAGGGTGAGTTAATCTGCATTGGTGCGATCGACGAAATCCTAGGTAATACTGAAACTTACCGGGTTGAAGGTAGGGGCGGCCACTTGAATATCCTGAAAAAATGGATACCGGATATGGAAGTTGATAATGATTTGTGGTACGGTCATTTGCAGGGCGATCCGAAGGAGTTTCTTTCTAGTCTGAGCGGTACGGGAGGGCAGCTAATTGGGATGAATTTGGCTAAGCCGAGTTTGGAAGAGTTTTTTATGCAGCAACTGCAAGAAAGAGGGATTTATTCTAGTAGTTGAAGTCTCTATAGCCATCCTAAATCATTTGTGAATTTCTTACTCCCTCCCCTTGATAAGGGGAGGGTTGGGGTGGGGTCAAAAATTTACGACTCATTTAGGATTGCTATACATCAAACTTATTGTGGGGAGTAGGGGTTGGGCATCTTGCCCGCCCTGACTATAGAAACGGGCAAGATGCCCGTTCCACAGTAGATCAACTTTATTGTGGGTTGGGCCTCTTGCCCGCCCTGACTATAGAAACGGGCAAGATGCCCGTTCCACAGCACATCAAGTTTATTGTGGGTTGGGCATCTTGCCCGCCCAAACTAATAAGAAAACGGGCAAGATGCCCGTTCCACAACAGATCAAATTTCTTGTGGGGTGGGCATCTTGCCCGCCCTGACTAATAATAAGAAAACGGGCAAGATGCCCGTTCCACAGCACATCAAGTTTATTGTGGGGTGGGCATCTTGCCCGCGTGTTAAATGCTAATGTTTTTTACTTCCGTTAACAAGGGCAACTGTAGATTTACACATACTAACTCTGCACAATTCCACTGCCGCAAATACTCATAGACTTCAGAAATAATCGCATTGGCCGCATCTAAATGTCCTGCTTGAGAAGCATGATAGTGCGCTCTGATTAGGGGCTTAATATCCTCGATTTCTTGCCATTCTGATTAAGGTTTGAGGGGAATGTTGATATAATAGTGATAGGCTTGGCTGTGGGCGGTACGGAGATTTTCGGGAGGTTGACTTAGTAGGTACTCGCCCTTTTCTCGGACTAGGGGGTGCAACTGATAGGATTTAAAGTGGCGATCATAATATAGCAATTGTCGGCGCTTGAGTGCCTGAATAATATTTTCTTTCAGTTCATACTTGCTAACTTCTGGCATTTGAGCGCTAATCCCTGAAAAAGATAGCGGATATTCTGAAGTTTGATAGACAGAAATTCGGCTGAGACAAGTTTGCTCGCCGTCGCTGAGACGCGCTATCATTTCATCGATCGCTCTTTCAATATCTCGAATCAGCAACCAGTCTCTATTGTGTAGAAAATTCCCGACATTTCCCTGAAACTCGGTATCGTCTCGAATCCAAGCTGCGACGAGTTGTAACGCTTTGGGATGTCCAGAATAGCGATCGCCCATTTCCGCTAATTCCTCTGATAATGTCTCAATAATTGGAGCCATATCGGTTAATGAAGCCCTAACATCAGTCAATTTAACAGGTACAACCGATGCAATGACATTTGAGGCTATTATCATCCGAAAGCTCGTACCAAAATCATGGAAAGCGGTTTGTGTAGTGATGGATAATTGTACTATTCATACCGGAGAATAAATAGAAAAAGCCATCAAAAAGCCAGGGGCAAAATTAATATATTTGTCGCCATATTCGCCGGATTTCTCACAACCGTGAAAATTTATGGTCAAAACTTAAAAATATTTTCCGTTTTATCAAGACGACTAATTATCAAGAGTTAGGAAAAGCGATAAACTTTGCATTTAATGAAGTTACATCAGAAAATATTTGGAATTGGTTTACTCACTGCTGTTATTGTACCTCATCTTTCTGAGAAAAACTCTATCATTTTTTTTGATACATATAAATTACCCTTCTCCCATCTGCGTTCATCCCCGTTCATCCGCCTTCATCTGCGGTGCAAAAAAGTGCGATCGCCCTTACGACAAAAAGTGCGATCGCCCATTTCAATTCCTAACCAGAAATCACCTCACTCAAAAGATGAGCCTGAGAACCCTCAAGCCGCGGCCCGTGAATCTGCACCACCCTAGAAGCCAAATAATTGCCCCAGCGCGCCGCTTGTACAGAACTCAAACCATTAGTAATTCCAAACAAAACACCGCCCGCAAAAGCATCCCCAGCACCCACAGTATCGATCGCCTTTACCGGAAATCCCGCCACATCAACAATCTGTTTGTTCTCCACCACCATGCAGCCTTTATCCCCATTAGTGATAAAAGCCAAATCCGAAATCTCGCTAATTTTCCGAGCGCACTCTTCCAAAGATTCCTCCTTAAAAAAGCTCCGAACTTCATCAGCATTGCAAAAAATTACATCGCAATATTCCGAAACCACCTTGTGAAAATCATCAGCAAAGCGATCGACTAAAAAGCCATCCGAAAAAGTAAAAGCCACCTTCACACCCAGACGCTTAGACTGTTCCATCGTCTCAATGCTAGCCTTTCTCGGATCGGGAGCATCCCAAAGATAACCCTCGACATAACTGTATTTGCAGTGACTCAGGCGATCGACATCAATATCAGTCGCCGCCAGAGTAGTAGAAACACCCAAATTAGTACACATCGTGCGTTCCGCATCCGGCGTAGTCAGCACAACACAAGTACCCGTAGGCTCCTGCGACGACTCAGCAGGATGCACGTTAAAATCAATCCCCGCCGCCAGCAAATCTTGCCGATAAAATTCGCCGTTAGTATCCTTAGCAACCTTCCCCGAATAATACGCTTTACCGCCGCTCTGAGCCAAACCAATCATCGTATTTGCCGCCGAACCGCCCGATCGCATTTGCAGCGAATTGTGCTCTAAATCGTGCAAAATACCCCCCTGGGTTTCCGAATTCATCAGCGTCATCCCGCCGCGATTCAGCCCGTGAGCGAGTACAAATTCATCTTCTACCAATGCTAGGATGTCTACCAGGGCATTTCCCACGCCAAACACATCCACTGAACCAGATTCTTGATTATTTTCTGTCATCGCTGCTTTTTTTTACACTAACTATCAACTCTATAATAAATCGGATTAAAGTCAACATCCCCACTCCCAATCTAAAGTCCCCAACTTAAAATCTAAAATTCAAAATCCAAAATCCCCAATCTAAAATCCAAAATCCAAAATCTAAAATCGCTATGACTTGTCTCCCACCTCTGATTCAGCAAATGTTGCAGCCCGGGTTTTACCCGCACGGGGTGACAGAACCAGTGCAGCTAATTCAGACTCATGCCTCCTTTGTTCTCCTCACAGGAGACTATGTTTACAAAATCAAGAAATCCGTTAATTTTGGGTTTTTCGATTATTCAACCTTGGAGAAGAGACAGCATTTTTGCAATCAAGAATTGCAAATGAATCAGCGTACAGCAGCCGAAATTTATCTGGAAGTTTTGGCAATTGTGCAAATAGGCGATTCGTTTCACTTTTCCAGCAAGGTACCTGCTATAAATTCGGTCGAAATTGCTGTAGAATACGTGCTGAAAATGCGGGAATTTCCTCAAGATTCGCTGTTGCTTAGTTTATTGGAACGCGGAATGTTGACCGAGCAACTTATGGCAGACTTAGGGCGGGAAGTTGCCAACTTTCACAGCACGGCAATTAGTAATAGCTATATTCGGACATTTGGCGAAGTCAGTCAGATTCGGACTGCAATAGACAACAATTACCTGATTTCCCAAAAATATATCGGCGGGCCGCAGACTCAGACACAATATGAGGAAACTAAAAATTATAGTGATGCGTTTTTTGCGGAAAATCAAGAGTTATTTAAGCTGCGGATTGCCAAGAATAAAATTCGCGAGTGCCACGGAGATTTGCACTTGCGGAATATAGCATTCTGGAAAGATAAAATATTGCTGTTCGACTGCATTGAATTTAACGAGCCTTTTCGCTTTGTTGATGTCATGTACGATGTCGCTTTTACAGTAATGGATTTGGAATCGCGAGGGCGCAGAGACTTAGGCAATGCTTTTCTCAATACTTACATCGAACAAACAGGGGATTGGGAAGGACTGCAACTGTTGCCTCTGTATTTGAGCCGTCAAGCTTATGTTAGAGCAAAAGTAACTTCGTTAATGTTGGACGATGCCGCTATTTCAACTGCCCAAAAAGCAGAGATTTCACAAACAGCAGCTCATTACTATAAACAGGCTTGGCAATACACAAAACCGCGCCGGGGAAAGTTAATTTTGATGTCGGGTTTGTCGGGTTCTGGCAAGAGTACAGCGGCTCGATATTTGGCTCGCCGTACAGGGGCAATTCACATTCGATCCGATGCTGTTCGCAAGCATTTAGGCGGAATTCCTTTAAATGAACGCGGCGGGCAAGATTTGTACTCGGATGAAATGACGGCACAGACTTATGGTAGATTGTTAGAGTTGGGGATAGTGCTGGCTGACCGAGGTTGGGATGTGATTTTAGATGCAAAGTTCGATCGCCAAAACTTGAGAACCGATGCGATTGATCGGGCTCAATCCCACGGCTTGCCCCTGCAAATTATTTACTGCACCGCACCAATTGAAGTATTGCGAGAACGACTGCAACAGCGCAGGGGCGATATTGCCGACGCGACAGCCGAACTATTGAGTTCGCAGCAAGCAGCTTTTGAACCTTGTACAGAATTAGAGCAAATTTCTGTAAAGATTGTAGATACCGCGCAAGACTTAGAGGTACAATTAAACGTGATTTGTGGAGAGTAGTTGCAGAGCGATCGCCCTTGCGAATTTGATTGTCTGCTAATATTGTCAATATCTTTCTGTGTTATTACAAACACAACTTGCAGCTCATGCCAAAATTTACCGGAGACTCCAAGGGGTTTAACCCCGCGCTGATATGGTTTGTGTTGTTTACCGTTGGGTTTCGCTTAGTAGGATGTAGCCTGCCCGTGAGTCTCGGTCTTGGTGTCATTGGCGGTGTGGCAGCAGGTTTAATTGTCGCTTGGTGGCACAACGAACTACTACTCAACCCGAATATGCGTTCCAAGGATAAAACCTCGGATGCTATCCTCAATAAAGAAGTAGTGGAAACCGAGAGCAAATTATATAGCAAAACCTCTAGGCGTGAAGCTCCTACATTGTTCGACTGGTTGTCTGGGCCAGAGGATCGTCGCTAGCACCGAAAATAGTTTTTAGTATTGAGTTTTAAGCTTTAAGTTTAAAGAGTTCACAATTCAAACCTCAATACTAAAAATTAACAACTCCCGCGACCTAAATTACTAATTACAGATTAGCAAGTAACGATAGTCCATTACCAATTACCCATTACCGCTAACTAGCAATTTGAATTAGTTGCTGAATGTTTGTATTTCTGTCGAAACTCCTGCCGCTGTTTATTTATCCTTTGGGGTTGAGTTGCCTGTTAATGATGGCGGCTTTAATCACACTTTGGAAGCGTCCCAAATGGGCGGCGGCGCCAATTGCTGCGGCTCTAATTATTTTACTGCTAGGAAGTAGCGGTTGGGTTGCAAAATCATTAGTTCGATCGCTCGAATGGCAAAACTTACCAACCGCCGAACTCCCCCAAGCTGAAGCGATTATCGTCTTGGGCGGCGGTGTCAAAGCAGCTTTACCTCCCCGTCCTTGGGTAGAATTAGCGGAAGCGGGCGATCGCATAATCTATGGTTCCCGACTTTACAAGCAAGGCAAAGCTTCCCTGCTAATTCTCAGCGGGGGTAGAGTAGATTGGAAAGGTGGCGGGCCTCCTGAATCGGCAGACATGGCAGAAATTGCCCAAACAATGGGTGTACCGGCATCAGCAATTCTGCAAGACCCCGATTCACACAACACTTATCAAAATGCCGTCAACGTGCGGAAAATTTTAGATGCTAAAGCTATAAAAGGGCCGGTTTTGCTAGTGACATCGGCGATGCACATGACTCGATCGCTCTTAATTTTCCAGCGTCAGGGAATAAAAGCAATTGCCGCACCAACAGACTTTCAGATAACCCAGCAGGATATCGCAGCATCCCAAAGCAATTGGCAAGCAGTCGCCTTGGATTTATTGCCGGACACCTATCAGTTAAACCAGTCAACTAAAGCTTTGAAAGAATACATCGGCTTAATCGTTTATCGTCTGCGGGGATGGCTTTAACAGAATTTTAGATTTTAGATGTTGGATTTTGGATTGAATAATTTAAACTAATATCAAATCCCGTTGCATCGCAATTATAGGGGCGGGGGGGTTTATATAATTTGTCTATACTTATCAAATATCTGGGCGAACCGGCCCCTACAAAACTTCATCAGATAAGATTCCAAATCAAACGGATACGATCTCAAATATAAAATATAAAATCTAAAATCCAAAATTGATTGAGTGTGTTAGCTTAAAGTCATTACAGCAAATATTAGCCACAGTCGCCCCCAAACAATCATGCTGCCCCACGAGTTGCAAAACATTGCCCCAGAACCGACTCCCGCGGCCGAAATTTTTCAGAGACATCAAATTGTCCGCGAGTTTTACGACGAAATTAAGTACCGTCAAGAACTACAACTTCACTGCCAGTGGTATTACGCTACAGCCAAGCAGCATCAGCAGGAATTGCAGAAAATGCAGGGAGATTTGAATATCTTCGGCTGGTTCAGCCGGGGACGGTCGAAAAATTAAGGAGTGAACAAAAAAGGTGGTTTGTAGTAAGGGCTTTAGTCCCGCCGATCGACTAAAAGCCACAGAAAAAACTGAACTCCTCACTACAAACTCTACAACAGTTATAGGGCCCCCGCCCAAAAACCGATAATTGCTTTCCGACAGGAGTAGTGATCAGCCCAAAATTTTAGACCATCGTTCAAGCTTCCAGATTCATCTGTGGAGTAAATCTAAAATCTAAAATCTAAAATCTAAAATCGACTGACCGGATTGGATATTGTCTTTGAGCTCCGGCTTCAACTTTGGAGACAGCTAGACTTCCGAAGATATCAATTCGACCTCATCCTCTTTCAGGTGAGCTCGAAATTTTTTGTCAAACTGAACTAGAACCGGCCAATTGGCACTGACAGGTCGGCCGTGCCATTCGTGAACGATCGCCACGACTTCTCCTTCCATACCCTTAATATCAAATGGTTTACTGCGATTTTCAGGGTGGTGGTAGACAACAACAGAGTTTTTAATGCAAACGCGATCGCCAACTTTCATAGACTTAAATTTAGTTTTCTCTCTTCAAAACTCTGCAAAGCCTACTGGTGCAGAACACCTGTAGGCTTTGCGGACAGTCTTTTTATCTTCCCACACAAGTACAGCGAAAACTCAAAGAAACTTGTCGGTGTTCTGTCGGTGCTTCGATCGCCAGCCGCGAGCCCGGGAAGCCTCCATGCCGATCGATCCTCGGTTGATCCTGCAGGCCCGATCGGGATTTAAACCCCGATCGGGCGGATTCTCAAGGGCGGGAATTGATTTGGCTAATCAGGAAACTATTTACTTAACTGATTTAACCAACACTCAACATCAACGCCCAAGGTTTGACCCAACTCCAGCAACTGCCGGATCGAAGGCAAGTCCCAGCCGGCGCCGGAACCTGCAATTCCCAAAGCAACGGCAGCGACCACACTGTCGCCCGCCGACACCTCTTGCAGTTGCAGCCAGCCCAAACACAGAGGCACAATTTGACTGTAGAGAGAATTGAAATACAGTTCCTGCGATCGATCCAGACACAAACCCAGACTCAGCCGATCGCCCACGGCAATCAAACGCTCGATCGTGCGGATATCAGCTTCTAAAGTGACAGGCGAGCGATCCTCCATGCCCGCTCCAGCTTGCAGCAGCGTGTCTAGCGAGCGCCAAACCAGCCTTTCCAAAATTTCCTTGACTTCGGGAACGTTCAACCGACAGCGGAGATGGCCGCTTTCAGTGGCGATCGCCTCAATTTCGGCCAGCAGCGCCTCCGCGTCCTCCGTTTCCAGTTCCAGGGCCTTGGCCGCCGTCAAACAGCGGTGTCCCAAAGCCACCTCAGCAGCCACCTGCAACTCTACGGGTACCTGCAGATCGTCGCGGTGGAACGCCATTATCACCCCGTAATTTTCCCGGTAAACCTGAGTGTAAAGCTGATCCAACCGAGTCAAATTTTCCTGACTCAGCAACTGCACGATCCGGTGGCGTTCCTCCGCAAATAAATCCCGCAAGCTAAAGGACTGATCCCCAAACAGGCGCACCATTTCCAGAATCGCGTGGGACGCCGAAGCTTCTTGCATAACTCCAAACAACCGCTCTTTGAGCATAGTGTAAGACCGGCGGCTGCCAAAAGGCTGAATGCAGCAGTGGAAGTCCCAGCCGCCGAGGTGCAACGCAGCAAACACAAAAACCTCTGTTTCGCGCGTAATTTCCGAGGTTAACTGCAATTGACCCACAGCCAGAGTCATCGAGCCCATGCGCTGAATTTGGAAATCTTCCTGCTCGGCCTGATAGCAGTAAACTCGCTCTTCGCGGGGAAATTTGGCAAACAGAGAACTGATTGCGTAGTGGGCGGCCACTTGTCTGAGACTAATTTGGGCTGTCACCACCAGTTGGCGGTAAACTTCTGCCCCTGTTTTAAAACAGTCAACGTTGCTGGGTACGAGGGCTAGTTGAGCGACAAAATCCTTTTCTAGCTGGATGCCGGTAACTTCGGCCGCCAATTCCAGCGCCCGAGCCGCGTAGCGCAGAATTTGCACGCCTTCTGGCCGCGAGATTTCTTCAAAAAACCAGCCGCAGCTAGTGAACATTAACAGGGCGTGGCGCTGCATTTCCAGCAGCCGCAGGGCGTCCACCTGTTCGGAGGCATCGAGTTCGCGCACTTGATGGCGTTGAAGGAAACTGTCAACATTACTGGGCGATCGATCCCGGATAACCTCAATATATTCATCTCTGGCTTTCCAGGGATCGCTCAACAGCTTGCGCCCCGCTTCTTCATAAATCGGAATCAGCCGATCGCGCAGCCAATTGAGAGTATCCCGCAGAGGGCGGCGCCATTTGAGGTGCCATCCGCCGCCACCACCGCAGCCGCAATCATCTTGCCAGCGATCGACCCCGTGAGAGCAACTCCAGGCCGTCACGGGTTTGAGTTCAACTTCCCAAGCGCTCGGATTTTGACTTAAATAATGAGCAAAATTCGTCACCGTCCAGCCTCGGCGGGGAAACTCTTCTGTAAAGGCGTAGGCGAGGCATTTTTCGGTACTGTTTTTGTGGTGGCCGAAAGTTTCGCCGTCCGTCGCCACGCAGATTAATTGAGCCGGTCGGTGGTCTCCCCGTACTGCTTGACCCAAGCGCCCGGCCAAGTGGTGGCTGCTGCTGAGAACGTCATTGAAGCCCATATCCCGCGAGATCGGGCCGTCGTAGAAAAAGATATCAATGTAAGGAGTGTTGGCAGGTGGGGCTTCGGAATTTTGGGAGTGCTGGCGGCCAAAATAGTGAGTGCTCAGCGGCGAGAGTTGGTGGTCAGCCATCAACCGCATTTCCGGCTTCAAATAGCAGCGGTACGGGCGAGTCGGATCGATTTGACCCCCGCCGACTTCGTGCCATTCGGAATTATGCCCTGCTTCCCCTTCGTGGTTTTGCCCGATTAGCGGGCGGCAGCGTTCGGCTTGGGAGGGGGCTAAGACAATGAAACGGATGCCTTCAGCTACTAAAACTTCGAGGGTGGCGTAGTCTACGGCGGTTTCGGCGAGCCACATTCCTTCGGGATCGCGACCGAACCGGGAGCGAAAATCTGCGATCCCCCAGCGAATTTGGGTGTATTTGTCTCGCTCGTTAGCGAGGGGCATGATGATGTGATTGTATACTTGGGCGATCGCGTTGCCGTGACCGTTGAGTCGCTGACAGCTTTTGCGATCGGCCTCCAGAATCCGCTGGTAGACTTCCGCATCGTAGCGTTCGAGCCAGCTCATCAGTGTAGGCCCGATGTTGAAGCTCATATACTCGTAGTTGTTGACGATCCCCGCGACTTCGCCGCGATCGTTGAGTATGCGGGCAAAGGCGTTCGGGCGGTAGCACTCGATGTCAATGCGTTCGTTCCAGTCATGGGCTGGAGAGGCGCTGGCTTGGCGTTCGATCGCGTCCAGGTAAGGGTTTTCCCGGGGTGGCTGGTAAAAGTGACCGTGAACCGTCACGCAGACCCCAGTTGCTGCTGCCACACTGGTTTGGGTTGCAGCCGTTACGGTTGGCGAAGACAAAGGCAGCACATCGGATTGAGTAGTAGAAATCGAAACCATGCGATCGAATCCTCAAGTAGTTAAAGACAATAAAACCAGCCTAATTAGAAACTGAAACCTTACGCAGCAAGAGTTACAGCTAGGCATCTGTTAGGACTAAATTTGGCTGACAAGTTTTGATACATTTGTAGTATTGCGAGCAAAGCATTCGTTCCAAGATGCCAACCGTCGATCCCTGGGTTTTTTGCCAATGCTTTGCTGTTGAAAGAGTTAAAAAATGTAGCTTTTGCTGCTTTTTGGCACTTGCGACCCATTTCGGGTTAGTGCTTGCAGCACTGCTCATTGAGAGTTTCATTTACCTTGCTGGATTGTAAAGTCTTATTCATTAAATAGCAACTTTTGCCGGAAAGATTTAATTTTTGGCACTAAATCTTGGCGGTTGTGGATATCGGTTTAATGCCCGATGAATTTATAGAATAAGAGTATTGCCCGAGTTTGGCATCATACTTTAGGTGCTTTTTACCTAAGTTCTGGAGAAGTTTGGCCAGTTGGGTTAGGGCGGGGCAGATTGGCTGCAAATGTACTTTCCAGAAGAGTTGTAACACTTGTGCGGAGTCAAAAGGCCACAAAAAAGCAAAACGGTAAGTGTTAGGTTTTAACTCCTCAGAGGTATGTGAGGGCGGAGGGGAAGGAGGGGGAGGAGGAGGGTTTGGACGAGAAGATGCTGCATTTGACGGCGAAGTGGGAAAAAAAAGTAGGTTTCTGGCGATCGTCTTGTGCAAGAGGTGCTTGCACAAATTCCTTGGAGGCAGAATCTCCGCATTCTGGAGGCTGTGAAATATCCTGTTGACCGCGAGTGGTACATTCGCTATAGTATCGAGCAAGGATGGAGTCGAAATCTCTTAGTTCCTCAGATAGAATGAATCAGGAGAAAGCCCCCTGAAGTGCTGTTATTCGTCAGGTAAAATCACCCAGCTTTTTCTCGAATTTATATTTATTTAATATAAAAAATGCCATGACTAATGACATGAGTTCCAATAAAAACAATAACGGTGTCCATAACAATTGGTTCTTAACCAACATTGACTATGAAGGAGAAGGACGGGCTGAGTTTGAAAATCCTAAAGGATATATCGAAGGAAGGGTTAAAATTTCCTTTGATGAATTTGGTAATTCCAGTATTGAAATGAACGTAGCAAACTGCTATACTGAACAGCCCCTCAGCTTTAATTGTATAGAATTCTTTAATGCAGCTCCCGCCGAGGAAGAGGGTAGTTTCTATTCTACAAATCCTTTTGGAAGCAACCCGTGTAAAAGTTTAACTGTCAATACTCGTGAGGGAACCTATTCCGCACAAGGAAGTATAGTCTACAACCCTATCATTAGTTTGGGCGGGGATAATAACACGAGAGTTAAATTTTATTTAGTTACTTCATATTTTGACAATATAAATGCTGAACTTCCTAAATATTGGGTGTTTCCACTATTTAACTTAATCTCAGATTTTAGTCAACGAAATTCCCAGCTTGATTGCCATATCCTGCGTATTATTCCCAGGCTTGACAATGCAGATAATGCAACAGAAATAGCAGCAGTCAGGAACTTTTTTTTTTCGTAATTGGGATCCTTTAATTGTCTTTAATTTCCAAGAAACTCAGGGATTTATTGAACCCTTAATTGATTTTAATGAACGTAAAAAAAAACTGGACTCTGGTCAGGTGCAACGTACAATCACAGCGGTAATGGTTGGGGAAGTTGGCTCTGAATCCATTGACATAGATAAATTGACGAACTGGCTACCATTCGGTCTTCTCCCTTTACTGAGTCTTGCTACTGGTTCTGAGGTAGGAATTCCTTGGATTGAATTTAGAGATGCTAATGGTGGGCTTGTCCGACGCATCCATAAAAGATTCGGTCAGCCCAAATTTTCAAGAGGACACACAACTATTTCGGAACAATATAATCAGGAAACTGGCTATTTACTCACCTGCGCTCAGTCTTCAACCCATTATGGAAAAGCACCTTTAGGTTCTGTAATATTTGACCTAGTTCAAAGCAGTTCAGATAGCCTTACTATTGAAGACAAGCTAAATAAAATTTGTCGAGCATTTGATTATTTATGTGAGCACTATGGCGTAGACACACAAAAATTACTTGAGGACTTAGATGATAATTATCAGGCTCTCCTCAAAGAAACTCTTAAGTCTGCGGCACAAGAGATTCGTTCTGTGGCACAAGCTGCAAGTGATTCAGTGCAAAGGAAGTTACTTAGCAAAATTGCTGATAGAACGATTAGCTCTAGCGACAAAGACAGGGAAACAGGCAACAGGCGGGTGCATCTCACTTTGGCCAATACATCAAAGTGAAAGTTGACCGTTGAGATAGGCACAGCGAAGAGCAAGGATAGAGGAAACGTTCTCAATATTCCATTGCGCTCCCGATATTTTCACCCTTAATCCAATGCGTTTAATTGTTGATTCAACTGTTCCCGAACCAATCGAACTTATGGATTCTTCTTTGTAGTATTGGTAATTAACTATTCGGCAACGATGGGTCTCTAAATAATTGCAAAACGTTTTAAATGCTTGACATTTCAAGTTTTTAAATAAATTTATAACTTCATCAACTTTGCCTTGCCACAACATCGTTTCTGCTGATTTTAATCGTTTTATTGAACCCCCTACCTTGTAGAGATTTTCTTTCAGATGATACCAATCTAAGATTTCTTGTCTTTGTTCATTGTCTCCAATTTCTTTAAATATGTTCCAAATTCCGGCATGACCATCTCAACCGGCAATACATAGGGTGTAGTAATT